>NZ_JBHFOM010000022.1:0-66370 GCF_053543955.1 Colwellia sp. E150_009 | reverse complement strand
GCCTAGAGCCGTCAACTTATTTAAAAACAGTATTCACGTTATTACCCCAAGCAAAAACACTTGAAGATGTAGAGGCATTACTGCCTTGGAATATCAACAAGGCGGTTGGTTAGCAGCTTACGCTAAAACAGGCTTTTTCAGAAAACCCAAAAGTTGAAAATGCACTACGAACAAGCGCAGCTTTAGCAAGTCATTATGCTGGAATTATGGAAGGACAGCCTTTTCGTGATGAAATGTCGATAGCAAGAACTCAAGCAGATAGAGAAAGAATTGCTGAAAAATACAGTTACTTATTTGATGATAACCGCCAAGGTAAGCAGATTATTTTAAGCTTTTTAGACGATGGTAGTATGTTGCTAGGCGAAAAGGCTAATACGACTAAGGATTACCCCACAATTTCGTAAAATAAGAAATAAACAATGTCTAAATCAAAAAAACCAACTGACATTAAGTTGGCTTTTCATCATTACTTAAAAACAATTAGACTTAAATCAAGTTTAGTCTTCTACCCTTACGCCCCAAACATCATGTTCGTCAGCATGAATAATTTGCACCCAAAGTTGATCGCCAGGCTTGGCATCATAATCGTCAGACAAATACACTTTACCATCAACTTCTGGTGCATCCATATATGAGCGCCCGACTATACCAAGGTCATTCACTTCATCAACAAGAATAAGATATTCTTGGCCAATACGTGCTTGTAATTTTTCGCTGCTAATTCTCGCTTGTACTTCCATAAAGCGCTGTAATCGCTCTTCCATCACGTCTTCTGAAACATGATCAGGTAACGCATTCGCCGTAGCGCCTTCAACGGGTGAATATTTGAAACAACCAACGCGATCTAATTGTGCTTCTTCTAAAAAGTCTAACAACTCTTGAAACTCTTCTTCTGTTTCACCCGGAAAACCAACAATAAAGGTTGAACGAATCACTAATTCAGGACAAATCTCTCGCCATTTTGCAATACGCTCTAATACACGGTCTGAACTACCCGGGCGTTTCATTAATTTTAAAATACGTTTATTGGCGTGCTGAAAAGGAATGTCTAAATACGGCAGAATTTTTCCTTCTGCCATCAATGGTATAATTTTATCGACATGCGGGTATGGGTATACATAATGTAAACGAATCCAAACGCCCTGCTTGGCTAATTGTTCACATAACTGCTGCATGTGAGTTTTAACGGGCATACCATCCCAAAAATCTGTTTTATGTTTTACATCAACACCGTATGCAGAAGTATCTTGAGAGATAACCAATAATTCTTTAACGCCTGAATCAACCAAACGTTTTGCTTCACCTAACACATCACCTACAGGGCGCGAGTCTAAATCACCACGCATTGATGGAATAATGCAAAAAGTACAACGGTGATTACAGCCTTCTGATATTTTTAAATAAGCATAATGCTTAGGTGTTAATTTAACGCCCTGTGCAGGTACTAAATCAATAAACGGATTATGAACAGGTTTAGCAACATGTTGATGAACTTGCGTTAATACTTCATCGTAGGCATGTGGACCAGTAACCCCAAGTACGTTCGGGTGTAATTCAACTATTTCATCTTTTTTAACACCTAAACAACCCGTAACCAACACTTTACCATTAGCCGCTAACGCTTCACCGATAGTATCTAAAGACTCTTGAACCGCTGAATCAATAAAGCCACAGGTATTAACAATCACCAATTCAGCATCATCATAGCTATTGGTTACATCATAACCTTCGGTACGAAGTTGAGTTAGAATGCGCTCGCTATCCACTAAATTCTTAGGACAGCCCAGACTCACGAAGCCTACCTTTGCAGCGGCTCCCGAAACAAGAGCTTTTTCGTTAGTAGCACTAACAACTTCGTTATGTTGCGCTTCAATCATTTTAGATGGAATATCTAACGTGGTTGTTTGGCTTTCCGCCGAGTTGCTACTCTTTATTGTGGTTTTCGGGTCGAATTGTTCTACGGTCATATAGTGCTCTGCTGCTTTAACTGCTTTTATAGCTTACTTGATGTGTTTGCTAAGGCTGTTGTTTAATGTGCGAGATTATACAGGAATGTTTTATTTAATTCAGTATGGGAAATACTCTAATAATTTTTTATTGTGTTACTATCATAGAAAAATAAAGGATTAATTAAAAGGCTATTTCTTGTGATTAAAAAATCAAATAAGCCCCCTACTTTAATACCTCAACATTGCTAAAAGTCGAATACTTGATTCTAAAGCAAGATGAGCTAGGCTTAAGTATATTATTTTGAATGGAGTCAATTATGCCTAAATCACGCTCATCCCAAGTAAATTTTATTGATCCTTCCTCTAATTCTAGAATGCACAATCTATTAGACCTTTAGGCGCTATAGATAAGGGTTAAATTTAACCACATATTTTGGCGTTTGAAATAAATTAAAAAGTAAAAGGAACTTACAATGAAAAAGATACTATTTCTGCTAGTTATATTATTGCCTTGTCTTACAATAGCAAATAATTTCAATAGCTTCGAGTCATATGATAATAATAAGAAGTACGCTCGGGGGAGTTATGTTAGGTATTCAAACAACTTATGGGTAGCGAGACACAAAGTTATTGGCAAACAACCTGAAGAAGAAAGTATAACTTGGGCAAAGGTAAAGCTTAATGACATTAGGGAATGGAAGTCAAAAAAAGTATACCTATTAGGTCAATCTGTAAGCTATAACGAAAAAACATATTTTGCTAAATCACTCTGGCCAATAGCGATAAACTCATCATACGTTAATTATAAATGGGTAGAATTTTCTCACCCAGCTATGGGCTTTGACTTACCTAGTTTTGATCCTGAACATCCTGATCACAATACTATTGAAGGAGTAGACCAAAACGAAAATGGCATAAGAGATGACTATGAAATAAAAATAGTTATGAGCGATAAATCAATAGACATAAAGGAATTAGCGCTAAAGGCTGGTAAAAGCTATCAAACAGTCCTTTCTATGAAAGGTGTTATTAATTCAGCAACTCAAGAAGAGGCAACAAATACACTATTAGCCCTAACTCTCGTAGAGTTATGCAAACGACAAATCAACAAATATAGTTCATCAGCAATAGCATGGAAAAAAAGTGATTACTTCAACACGATAGATAGGATTGAAACAAATTTTTCCGTGCAAAATAAATTAGCTAGTTTGGTTGATGAAGAAAAGCTAGAAAGCTCTTTAGAGCAACCTTGCGCATCACTTTAATTCTAAGGATAGAATAATGAACGAAATTAAAAAAATTTCTTTAGCATTACTTACCGTTTTAGCTACTTCAAATGCATTTGCAGAGTGTGGAGCAAATGTTGACAACATTGAATCATTTTACATCAACGGAATGTTTACTGATTATAGCGATTATACGTCGAATAAAAATGCATTGAAAAACTTCTTAGTTGCGTATTTAGAAAGTGAGGGATTCAATCCAAATATACAAGGTCAGCATAATAAGGACGAAAATAAATTATCACAAATTTTTGAGGTGGCCAGACAAAAATGGGAAGATGATGATGCTGCTGATGAAATAATTAAGTTTCTCAATAACGAAAGTTCAAGCTCAGAAAGAGCTAAAGAGGCTATTGCAGAGTTTCTTCAAGATATAAGCATCGAATACCAATCAACTATCAGTGAAGAGGATAGTCAACTAGCAATAGCCAAGCTAGAAAATATCTTAGATTCATGTAGTAGAGTCGTGTTAATCTCACATTCTCAAGGAAATTTTTACGGTAATGCCATTCTCAACGATTTATATTCTAGTTACAACTTTCCAAACGGCTATGCGTTAAGTGACTACCCAATGTTAGGCACTATGCAAATTGCCACACCAGTAGACATTCCAGGTGGTACGCTATCTACCTTATATCCAGATTTAATCGGACACGTTACAAATGAGCATGACGTGATAATGCAGCTAGTTCGAGAACTATTCGGTGCAGCCCCATCAAACTTTAACGGACCAGAAAACCCAATCGACGAAACAGGCCATTCTCTGGAAGATTCATATTTAATTCCACAAGAGCAAGCACTTGAAATATCTAACCAGATGAAAAAGGTTGCTTACAGCCTGACACCATATCCGATGATCGAACAGTGGTCAGCAAACTCCTCAGCATTATCAGCTTTTGGTTATTCCAGTATAAGCTCATTATTAGATATTGAGTTTCACGACGGTAGTATTTATCGTTACTCAGGTGTTACTCCAAACATATTTACAGGTTTTATAAATGCTAGCTCTCAAGGCGGTTACTTCAATTCAAATATCAGAAATAATTATGCAACAAGTCAAATTGAGTAAAATATTCTGCGTCTTTGTAAGGAGTTTAATTAAACTCCTTACAATATTATTTTTCGCTTTGGTTTGTTCTGCTTGTTCAAGTAGTTCATCAGAATTAACAATTTATGAAAATTGCTTTACTCCTGTAACTTTTAATGCTGATGAGCTGCTTAATATTCCCAAAAATGAAAAACATAGCACTTTGGCATACTACTTTTTCATCGGTGAACAGATGTCAAAGTCAGAAAAAGACAAACTAGCAAAACACAACTTAAATGGTTATATATTACAAGGAGTTCCGGATGAGTGGAGCAGTCCTATCCTAACAAATACACCAATCAACTTTATAGGTTACATTGCACTTAATAAAAGTAGCTGGTTAAAAGCACAAGTAGGCCTAAAGGATAATTTATATTTTGTTATTACAACCTACGAAGGAAAGTTCCTACTTGAGTCAACTATTGGCTTGCCAAAAATCCCATTAGATACATTAGATTGCATTAGATAGTTTCCGCTGCATTAGAAAACTTATAAAGCTTTTTCAGAAACCCCAAAACACTTTTTTCGACAACTAGTAATAATACATAGATTAACAATATGACTTGTTTGTAATATTAATAAATTGGTAAAAAAAAGAATTACTTTGAGGGGAAATATGATTGAAAATACAGCTCTTCAATCATTTTAGAAGAAATGTCTAATGTGGTTGTTTAGCTTTCGGCTGAGTGACTCTTTTTTTCAATAACAGTAGGTATATTGGTGCGTTACCTACATATTTATTGCCCCATAATGTGCTGTAAATATTTATTTATACCATTATAAAGTATTATTTTTATTTAATCTAAAAGTAGAAAAGGAATAATTATATCCATACAATGGTAACTTTATTTAAGTATAATTATTTGGAGTTTCAGTTGGTTAAGTTAAAAGGGATGAAGTCTACATTGTTATGTTTAATTGCAGTTACAGGCTTATTCTCATTATTAATTCACTTTCAAATGCAGTGGCAAAGTAAATTAACGTTAGTCAACTACTTGGTTTATCCATTACTGATTGTAACGGCTATATTTGCAACCCAATTTAATCGCAGTAGAATTGCTATTTTATGTGGCTTTTGGCTGCTGTTTTTGGTGGCAACAAGTTCCCCATCTATCAACACTAAACCTTTAATGATGAATGCGCAGTGGCTGGTATTGTGCGGCGCCAGTTTATTGATGTTATTGGCTTTAATAAAAGATCGAGCGCTTTTATCTGTTCATACTGTCAGTCGGCTTACCTTTATTATTTTTTGTGGGGTGATAACATTTTTTTGGCTGCAATTGAACCAAAATTTAGACAGTTTAGTGCCGAAAACTGCCTTATGGACATCTGTTTTACCTTACATTCCTATTATTATACCACTTGGATTGATAGGTATTTTATTAATGTGGCGTAGCATAAGTAGTCACGATTTAACACTTACAGCGCTACTAGTTACGTTTATTGTTTGGTGTTTAAATCAGCTAAGTATAATAACTTTGCCTTGGTCACTTATTGCCGTAGTGATGTCTGCACTTTATTTACTCGCCGTTAGTACTGATTCGTACTATTTAGCTTACCGAGATGATTTAACAGGATTGCCTACTCGTCGTGCACTAAATCAACTCGCCTTATCACTTGGGCGCAAATACACAGTGGCGATGCTTGATATTGACCATTTTAAAAAATTTAACGACACCTATGGTCATGATATTGGTGATGAGGTGCTAAAACTTGTTGCTGCAAGAATGGCTGAAGTACGTGGCGGAGGTAAGATTTATCGCTATGGCGGTGAAGAATTCACCATCGTTTTTCCAAGAAAAACAGCTGAACAAGCCATTCCTGTTTTAGACAAACTGCGCCAAAGCATTGCCAATTACAGCATGGTAATACGTAGTGCCCAACGAACAGATAAGACAGGCAGGAACGCCAAAAAGAATAATAACAAAACGGTAAATGTTGCCGTATCAATTGGTGTCGCACAAAGAGCGCCTAAACAAAGTTTTGAGCAAGCATTAAAAAACGCTGATTTAGCACTTTATCGCGCTAAAAAGAAAGGTCGAAATAATGTCAGTCAGTAGCACACTTACTTTTCCATTTAGATTATTGTAATACTTGAGTGATACAATCCTATAAATTCAACTAAATTAATAATACTAATTAAGATCTTTATGAATATAAAACAAAAACAGGTATTACTTTTCGACCTTGACGGCACTTTGGTAGACAGTGCGCCAGATCTTGCACTGGCTGTAAATAGAACATTAAAATATTTAAATAAAGCAGAATTTGATGAAGAAACTATTCGTCATTGGGTAGGTAATGGCGCTAAAACATTAATAGAACGCGCATTATCAGGCTCTGCCACAATCGATAAAGCGCTAGATACAAAAATAGTTCAAGGTGCTTTAGCTACTTTTTTAACCCATTACCAACAATGTTTGTGTGTTAATTCTGTTTTATACAAGGGTGTTAAAGAGGGGTTAATTACGTTAAAAAATGAGAGCTTTCGTTTAGCGATAATTACCAACAAACCTGAAGATTTTATTCAACCAATATTATCAGGTTTAGGTATTAGTGATATGTTTGAAATATTAATTGGTGGTGATACCTTACCAGAAAAAAAACCTGATCCTGCCCCCCTTTTTTTAGCTTTAAAACAACTTGATGTGTTGGCTGTGCAATGCTTAATGATTGGTGATTCTAAGAATGATATATTAGCGGCAAAAGCAGCGAATATAGACAGTGTTGGTTTAACTTACGGTTATAACTACGGCGAAGATATTGCACAATACAACCCGCAATGGTGTTTTGATACGTTTTCTGAATTTATCTCCGCAATACATCGCTAAATAGACGTTAATAGCATCAAAATATAACGGAGCTGGTGACATGTAAGAATGATATGACTCTTTCTATTTCACTCTGTCACCCCTCCCTTTTTTAGACCCTGCAATTCATTGATAAGGTTGTTAACACCAAACAACCTTATCGGGTTTATTAGCAGAGATTCGCGTGCGAGTTATATAATACAAGTTACCAAGTATCAATAAACGAACGTTTTGTCCCTGCTTTTTTATTGGGTTGTGGTGTTGCTTTTAACCCTCTTAATATCCATTTTCTTGTGTCTAAAGGGTCAATTACTGCGTCAATCTCCATGTAACTTGCCATATTCAATGCTTTACCATTTTCATAAGCTTTATCAACTAAAGATTTAAACATTTTCTCACGTTCGTTAATATCGTCTATTGCCGCAAGCTGTTTAGAAAAAGCCAAACTAATAGAGCCTTCAACCCCCATCGCGCCAAATTCACCCGTAGGCCACGACGCTGTAAATACTGGAGAATGCATACTGCCAGCGGCCATTGCTTGGGCACCTAGCCCGTACCCCTTACGCAGTACAATAGTAAAAAATGGTACGGTTAAACTGCCAGCAGCGGCAAAAATTCGAGCGATATGACGCACTGTTGCTTGTTTTTCAGCCTCTGGCCCAACCATAAAACCAGGTGTGTCGCAAAGAGATATCATTGGTATATCAAATGCGTTGCATAACCGCATAAAGCGAGACATTTTATCACCAGATACCGCATCAATAGCTCCACCTAAATAACTTGGGTTATTTGCGATAAGTCCAAAAGGTTTTCCTTCAATTCTGATAAATGACGTGATAATCCCAGGCGCAAAATCTTGACGTATTTCAAGTACAGAATCAATATCTGCAATAGTGCTAATAACGTCTCTAATGTTATAAATACGCATGCGATTTTCAGGAATATAATGCCTTAATTTACGTTGGTCATCACTTTGCCAGTCAGATAGTGTTCCTTGAAAATATGATAAATATTTTTTAGCTGTATCAACAGCTTCTTGTTCATTTTCAACCAATATATCAATAACGCCATTGGGTGATTGTACTGAAACTGGGCCAACTTCTTCTGCTGTAAATGTTCCTAAACCCCCTCCTTCAATCATAGCAGGGCCAGCCATTCCAATAGATGCTGATTTTGTAGCAATCACCACATCGCAAACACCAAGCAATGCGGCATTCCCAGCAAAACATCGTCCTGCGATAATACCTAGCGTTGGCACTAAGCCTGACAATGCTGCCATTGCAACAAAAGTATGGCAATCTAGCCCTGCAATACCATTAAAATCAGTATCTGACGGTCTACCTCCGCCCCCTTCTGCAAATAAAATTACGGGTAAGCGCCATTGCTGAGCTAGCTCAAGCATTCTGTCCATTTTTTTGTGGTTCATAATCCCTTGTGTACCAGCAAATACAGTGTAATCATACGACATGGCAATACAACGAGATGAGTCATCATCAAAAATGGCATTATTTACAGTACCCGTACCAGCAACTAAACCATCAGCAGGGCTCATTTTTCTTAATTCATCTACAGAAAAACGTTTACGTTGGGCAGCGATAAGCATTGCGCCATATTCATTAAAGCTGTCTTCATCAAGTAAATGATTAATATTCTCGCGTGCTGTACGCATTCCTTTTTCATGACGCTTTTGAACGGCTTTAGGTCTTGCATCATCATATAACTGTTCATGGCGCTGTAAAACTTCTAACAAGTCATCTCGTATACTATCTAAATCTAATTCATTTTCTATTTGAACTTCACCTGTATCAACGTCAGATGGTGCAATGATAAACATTAATTCTGCGCTATTTATTGGTGAATCGATCGTCACGGTTATATGCATTATCGTGCCACTATGTGTAGCTTTTACTGGAAATTCCATTTTCATGGCTTCAAGATGAGCGAGCGTTTGTCCTTTAAAAACTGTATCTCCCTCTTTAACACATAACTCAACCAAAACGCCTACACTTGGAGACATCACCCCTTCGCAACCATTAGGAATGTTAATATCCTGTTGAGTGGACAAACCATTATCATAATGACTAAAACATAATTCAGGATGTGATTGCTTAGCAAACAACGCGGTTAAATGCTGCTCAACAAAATTTGTCGTGATATTATTTTCTTTTACTTGGGTTAGTTGTAATAAATTTAACAGTATTGATTTATTAGTGTTTACACCTTCAATTATAAATTCACATAACGCCCTATAAACCTTGTTTACAGTAGTGATATAGTCACTACCTTTCACTATTAATTTCGCAATAAGTGAGTCATACACAGGAGTGACCTGATAATTTTGGTAGCCGTAACCGTCTACGCGAACACCTAACCCAGCAGAGGTTTGATATTCGGTCAATACACCCGTTGCGGGGCTAACGCTGCCATCAGGATCCATTAATTCTGTATTTATCCTAACTTGCATAGCATAGCCAAATTTTACTGGCTCATTCTCTAAATTTAACTCTGCTAACGTATTTCCTTCGGCAAGTTGTATTTGTATTTGAACTAAATCTAAGCCAGTAATTTCTTCTGTTACGGTATGCTCAACTTGTATACGAGGATTAGCTTCCATAAAATAAAAGTTATTATGATTTGTAGCATCCAGTAAAAATTCAAAAGTTCCTAATCCTTGATATTTTACTGTTGACGCTAACCTTAATGCCGCTTCAATAATGTTTTTTCGAGTGTTTTCATCTAATGAAGGGCTGGGTGCTACCTCCATTAATTTTTGATGATTTCGTTGCAGCGTACACTCTCGTTCCCATAAATGGTTAACAGCTCCCGTACCATCACCAATAACTTGTATTTCAATATGACGCGCCTGTTGTACAAGTTGTTCAACATATAAATCACCACAGCCAAATGCTGCTAACGCTTCTTTTTGACATTGATTATACGCTTGTTCTATGTCTTCAATTCTATTTACAGGTTTAATTCCTCTACCGCCGCCGCCAGCAAGCGCTTTAATCATGATGGGTTTACTGTTATTTTTATGCTCAAAAAAATCAATAACTTCATCTAAAGTAAGACTATTATTAAGCCCTTGCACTAAGGGGACTTTACAAGATATTGACAGTTCTCGTGCCTGAGCCTTATCACCTAATAATGATAAAACATGAGGATTAGCACCAATAAAAGTAATACATTTATTTTCACATTGACGTGAAAAATCAACGTTTTCAGACAAAAAACCATAACCAGGATGAATAGCATCACATTGGTTATTAATGGCAAGGCTAATTAATTGCTCAATATCTAAATATGCTTTTACCCCTTTCCCCTTTAATGGAACGGCCACATCAGCTTTAGTCGTATGTAAAGATTTTTTATCATCTTCAGCATAAACGGCAACCGATTCTATCCCCATTGCTGACAGGGTATGGGTAATGCGTATTGCTATTTCACCTCGGTTGGCAATTAAAATACGTTTAAAGGTTTTACTCACAATAATTTCTCCAAATCCTGTTTTTTTACTTTTCCTGTGGCAGTCATCGGTAGTTCTTTTACAAATATAATGTCTGGCACTTTATATATAGCCATTCTTTCTTCACACCATTTTTTTAAACAGGGTTCTGTTTCTGCACTATTGGGCTTGAGTAACACAAAAGCAATCACCCTTTGGCCTCGCTTTGTATCCTCTTTTCCTAATACTGCGCTACCGAGTATATTAGGGTGTTGGCCAAGCATTGCTTCTAGTTCTGAGGGAAACACACTCATACCATTTACTTTTAGCATTTCCTTACGTCGCCCCAAATATCGTATGAATCCAGCGTCCGTAATTAGGCCAATATCGCCTGTATGAAACCAATTGTTATTTAACGTTGTGCTTTGTTCATTTCCCCAATAACCTTTAAATAAAGAAGGAGATCTAATACATAATTCTCCCTCACTTCCTAAAGGAACTAATTCGCCTGATTCAAAATCACATACTTTAAATTCAGTGCCCGGAACGGGTAAACCAACAAATGTAGGTGAAAATGACAAATCAAAATTATTGCTTTGAAACCCTAAAGTAAAAGTGTCACAGGTATTAGTTTCTGTCATTCCGTAACTAAACTCATGCAATATACAACCCGTTAGCGCTTGCCAACGTGTTCGATAGTCAGCAGTCAGCTTTTTTGTAAATGAAATACAGCCTGTCGCTGTTAAAGAACTAATGTCAAAATCATAAAGCTGTGGATATTCTAGAATTTCATCAACACTATCAACTAATAAACCACATTGAGTAACACGGTAATGCTGAATAGCATGTAAAAAAACATCAACGTCCCACCGAGCAAGCAAAACCATTGTTGTTCCATTGAAAACAGGAAATAACAAACCTGAGTTTTCACCAGCAATCCAAAATTCAGGTAAAAAATTCAAACTGATCATATCTGGATTAGTTCCTAAAGAAACAGGAACATAACTTGCGCAGGTATAAAGCATATCTCCGTGGGTATGAATACAGCCTTTGGGTAAACCCGTTGTACCCCCTGTATAATTTAACGCTGCCATATCATCTAATTTAGGTTGATGACTAATAGTTTTTGATGAGGCAGCATGCACAGTAGTATAAAAATCAAGACATTCATCATTTTCTATTTTGGCAAGCTGAAATAGTTCTGGTAACGGAATTGTTGGTGATTCTGGTAATAACTCACTGATGCTTGTCATAATGACATGCTCAATACCAAGTAGCTCCTTGACGGGTAATAAAATCGGTAAAAGCTGATCAAAACAAATGACAATGTTTGTATCACAATCATTAAGTTGAAACTGAAGTTCCATACCCTTTGATAAAGGACTTACAGGCGCATAAACAGCACCAGACTTTAAAATACCATAAAATGCAATGTGTAATTGGGGACAATTTGGCATATAAACGGCTATTCGATCACCTGGTTTTACACCCAAAGATATTAATACATTGGCAAAGCGAGTGCTCAACATATCGAGTTCACTATAGGTAATATCATTCCCATAAAAACAGAGCGCTAACTTATCAGGTTGTTCTTCTGCCCACTGTTTCAAGTAATCACTTAAAGGCTTTTTTCCTTTAGGATATTTTGGTAAACGTGGGATATTTAAAGGCCAAGCTTTATTCCAAAGCATATTTAGCTTTTCCAAGTATAAGGCTTCGTTCATGAAGGTATTCCTGTTATTTTTTATTAATTTGATTAGGAGAAAGTGTGAATTACTGCAGCCAATTCACACTTTCGTTTTGGTAACATTAAAACTGGTAGGTTGCCGTTAAGGAGTAGCTTCTTTCTGGGTTATCAATAGAAGCCCAATATGCAAATGCTGTTGCTGGCATGTCTTGAGATGTTCTCATGATCGTTTCTTCTGTTAAATTTTTGATTAACAAACTAAATGACCAATTGTCATTATTAACATCGAGTAAACTGAAACGTAAGTTAGCTTTTGAGTAAGCGTCTTGTTTAGATCTTTCATCTAAATCAGACGATGTATACAGTTCGCTTGAATAACTCAAATTAATGTTTGATTCTAATAACCAATTATCACTAATATAGTATTCATGATTTAAGCTAATAAATGCCGTATAATCAGGAGCGAAAAGTCCTGTTCTTCCTGTTAAATCTTGCGTTAATACGCCATCAATTTTTTGCTGCCATACAGTGGCTGGCCCCTTTTTATAGTCAGAAAATTCAAAATCTGACCAAGCACCATTAGCAACTAAGGTAAGCGAGTCTGTTAAGATGAAAATAGACTCAATTTCAATACCCTGAATTTCAGCTTCCGAGGCATTGTTCACTATATAAGCATTACCATTCCATGTGGATACTTGCTGATCTTTATAAATGGTGTGGTAATACGCCATGTTAAATCGTCCAATACCATCTAATATTGTTGATTTAAAACCTAACTCATAAGCAGTTGCTTTTTCTTCTTTAAATTCAAATGAATCATTAGGCTCTGTTGCTGGATTGGCATAATTGTAAGGCATTCCATTTTCATCAACAGTGCCTAAAATTCCAGAGCCATTTGCTAAACTTCCATCAAATCCACCGCCTTTATAACCAATTTTCCAAGAGGCGTAAGCCATTAAGTCATCGCTAGCTTGATAAGTTAAATTAATGCCTGGCGATACATTACTTTTACGACGTTTATCAGTTAAGTCTAAATTTCCCGCCCCTAAACTGGCAACGACAGAATCGGCAATTCCTAAACCTACTGATTCAGGATAACCAAAATCTTCCGTATAAGTTTTTTGCGTTGTATCAACTTCCTTAGTTTCTGAGTCATACCTTAGCCCTACGGTTGCTTTAAATTTATCACTAAACTGAAAACCTAATGAGAAAAAAGCAGCATAACTTGAAGTATCTTGAGTGAAATCAGAAAGCAAACCAAAACCAGCTTGTGGAATAGGTACAGAAATAAAATCATACACATCAACACTTTGATTAAGGGTTAAAGTGTTTTTATTAAAATAGACGCCAGCTATGTAATCAAAAAACTCACCTACAGGAGACACAATACGAAATTCTTGGGTTATTTGATTAAAGTCTTCATCTCTTTTTAACGCTAACCATGTTTGCTCTGAATAAGTTGGTTCATAAGAGTATTCCCATATATAGTCAGTATATGAAGTAATACTGGTAACGGTATTTTCACCTAATTGATAATCTAATCTCAATACCGCAGTATCAGACTTCAATTCATCTGCCCAAGGTTTTTGTTGGCCTGTTGGGTCTGAATAATACGAGTGTGCATCAATAGGGCCACTAAACTGTAGTGTATTAACTAATCCTCCTGGATAACCCGCATCTAATGCTTTTTGCAATTGTTCTTCGTCAACTTCATATTGCTTTATACTATCGTCAACGGAAGATTCATTATGCTCAACTTTAAAATCAAGTGATAAATTATCGGTAATATTTCCATTCAAAGCTAAACGAATACCTGATTTATCAATGCCTCCAATATCATTACCATCATAATCATTTATCATAAAACCATCAGTACTTTGGTCTAAAATAGAGACTCGGGCAGACCAGTTATCACTAATGTCGGTATTAAAAGCACCTTCGAGTTTTTTTTCATTTAATGAACCAATACCAAGGCTAATAAATCCTTCTGTTCCTGAAGTAGCACTTTTAGTTGTGGTATTAATAGCGCCAGCAGTTGCATTTTTTCCAAACATAATACTTTGCGTACCTTTCATTACCTCGATACGCTCTATATCAAAAACAGGTGCACGAGCTAAAACCGCTCTTCCTTGATAAATATCATCTTTAAATTGTGCAATAGACTGTTCAAAAGAATAATTAACGCCTGAACCAATACCTCGTATATAAATATTAGGTAAACCGCCTTGACCTGCAATTTGAACATTTGGAATCATGTCAGACATATCAACGATATTAGTCATATTCCCTTTCGTTATACTGTCGCCTGATATTGCTGAAATAGAAGCCGCCACAGATTGAATACTTTGTGTTCGTTTTTGGGACGTTACCTCTATAACCTCTATTTCCTGTTTACTCTTTTGTAAAACTTGTTCATTTTCTTCAGCATAAGCAACTGTATTAAGGCTTAATGCTACTGAAATAGATAAAGCTAAAGGTGTTAAAATACTTTTTTCTAATCTCATATCTATTGTCTCCCCTAAAATATTTATTTTTATTTGCTATTTTTTGTAATTATTTAAGATTAAATAACAGCAACAAATTACACTTGGTGTAAAATTATGTCAAGAGTATTTTTACACCAAGGCGACAAGGTTATTAGTTTGCCTTTTACACAGGGCTAAATTAAAATATTGGCTTGCAATAGATTTGGTAATAAATATGAATAATGTGGGATTACGGGAATACAAAAAACAACAAACAAGGTCATTACTCTTAACTATTGCTGAGAGAATGTTTAGTGAAAGGGATTTTGACGAGGTTTCAGTAGAAGATATTGTTTCTGAAGCCAAAATAAGTAAAAAAACATTTTTTAATTATTTTACTAGCAAAAACAAAATGCTAGAAGAATGGACTTTAGACTGGTTTGCTAATAGCAATGTTTGGTCAAACGATTCAAATAATAAGGTGAAATATAAAAATATACTTATTCCTCCTAATATAGACGAACTATTAGACTGGATTGTCACTCACAGACGCATTTTTAAAATGGTTTTAACACACACTAATATTCTTAGTGGTATTTATCTAACTAAATCTAAAAATGAAACTAAAGTATATGATGTTTTTTCCCCTTTTAGAGCAGCGCGATTATATAGGGTAGAAATCGCTCAAGAATCAGGTTTGATACGTAATGATATCTCAGCCAAATTAATATGCGATATGTATGATACCTTACGTTTTGATGTTATTAGAAAGTGGTTAATTCAACCTGATGAAGAAGCCAATGGTGAAGAATTAAAAAAACAATTTCACCTTGTAATGAAAATATTACTTGAAGGCTTTAATGTGCAATAACTTACTCTAGGTCTATACAATTTGGCCTCGCATCTCTGGAAAGTTGTTGCATAAATTAACCTTATTCTTCAGCTTTTCCATGTAACCTGAAATGCCAATTTTCAACTTGGTTCGTTTCTAGGCGTTGAATCACTTTAAACATCCAACTTTGCGATAACTTATTTTGCATTTTTAATTTTTTCAGTCCCTCTATATTAAGCGGATCACTAAAAAAAATGTCGCACACTTCACGTAATGTTATCGCATTAGGTACTTGTTCAATCAGTTGCAAGGGTTCGCTTTCACTCACTGTACCAGGTTGAATAACTCGATATAACCAACCACAACGACTTATTTCTTGCATCGTTACAGATAAATTTTTAATACCCCAGCGTTCATTTAGTTTAAAACAAGGTGAGCGCGGTTGGCTAACTTCAATGATAGCTTCACCCCATTGATAGCGATCACCAACACAAACAGACTCTTCAGTCATCCCCTCTGTACTTAAATTTTCACCCATCCCTGGTGCCTTCCATTTATCATCAACACCGTACTTTTTTTGCCAGTAAGCATAATGCTCTAATGGGTACTGATGTAATGCACGTTCTAACCCGCCATGATGACGTATATCAGCACATTGGTCGCCCTCTAATCCTTCAAAAAAGAGATACAAATTCTCTTTAACTCGTAATTTATTTATTGCTGTTTCAAGTCCATACGCACTCTCAACCTTGCCGCGATAGACACCGTTAATAAAATTATTTTTAAGCATTTTGCCCTCTTTTTTCACCGAATATTTTGGCTTATAAAGCAATATCTTGTCTAATACCATTAGCCTATGCTGAACTCAAGAATAATTTATTAAATTGCTGATGACTTCCTTTTTATCACTTGTAATTTACTTAAAGCAGAGTAAGCTTATGACTATAAACAAAAAAATACCATACTAATAAACTAAGGAAGATTCAATTATGCCACTATTGGAGTTTTATTCACGCTCAACCTTGTTGACTGGTATAAAGAAAACATTGTGCACGCTGTTTCTACTGTTTTTTTTCTCAACAAACCTTCAAGCGGCAGAATTAGAAGTAACCACGCTAATTGGCAAAACGTTTAGTCCAGACCTTATGAATGACGATTATACCATTAAATTGGCAAGTACGGACGAACCTAACTTCGCGCTAGCTTTTGCTTGGCAAGATTCACCTGCGGGTCAAGGACAAATATTAATTAATTATATTTCTCGAGATTTCACCGACACAATTGATCAGTCAACTCATTCTTTTGATACAGTTTACACACACTTTAGCGGTGTATCTCTCTTTAAAGAACGCAAATATATAACCACCGTAGGTTTAGGTATTGGTACTACCTATTTTAACAGTGATTTTGATAGCGCTCTTTATCCATCGCTGACCTTTGCTGTTGGAACTCGTTATGAATACTCTAATAACTTAGTGTTTGTTACTGAGTTACGTGCTTATGCCACATTAACTGACGATGACGATACTTTATTTTGCCAAGATGACAACTGTGTAGCGCAATTTGAACGTGCTGTTTGGCTTGATAGCCAAATTTCTATAGGTTTTGCATATCGCTTTTAGTGCTTAATGAGAATTTAGCAGAAGTTAACGATTTAAAACCGTTAACTTCAATTCAATGTAGTGCAAGTGTTTAATATCAGTTTTAAAACTAACTTTTCTTCAATTCATTGGCTTTTAATAACATCGTTTTACTTTCTGCCAAAAAGTCATCAGCATAGTCACCAAACCAATCCGATACCTGTTTAAACATTCCCACAAATTCCGCTTTGTCACCTGATTCAACGTCTTCCAATAACTCTAAAAATCGGTAGGCAAAACGCTTCATCATTGTAATGTTGTCGGGATTAGAAAAAATAATATCTGAATATAAAATAGGATCTTGTGCAAATAAACGTCCGACCATAATCAACTCTAAACGGTAAATGGGAGAGCTCATATTAAGTAAATTTTCAATATCTGAACCTTCTGCCATCAAATGATAACCATAGGCAATGGTTGAAAAATGACGCATTACTTGTACCATTGACATGGCTTGATCATGTGCTTGTGCTGACACTTGATAAATTTTAGCGCCCCACACCTGAAATTGTTTCAATAACCATTGGTACTGTCCTTTTTCTCGCCCATCACACACAATAATGGTTTGTTTAATAAGCCCTGTAACATCAGGCCCAAACATGGGGTGTAATCCTACTACGGGCCCTTGATGTACCTTCAGCATTTCAAACAATGGTGACTCTTTTATGCTAGTAAAGTCAGCTAAAATACAGTCCGCAGGTAAGTGATTTAGACGATGAATAACCAATGAAGTTAACCTAATTGGCACCGCAACAATAACCAAACTAGCATCAGCTAATATTGCTTCGCTTGTTTGCCAATCATCCTGTTCAATAATAGCCACTTGGTAACTAGAGCGTTGAAATAAATCAACAAAAATACTACCCAACTGCCCTTTACCACCAACAACAACCACTTTTTTGCAAGCCGGGTTAATACACTGATAACCACTAGCATCTTGGCTTACGTATGAGTCTCGCATTAATCTACGCAAGATATCTTCAATTAAATCGCCACTTAAACCCGCTTGCTCTGCTTGCGCTCGACGATTGCTTATTAACGCTGCTTCTCGTTCTGGCGCAAAAATAGGCATACCTTCAGCACTTTTTAGCTCGCCAACTTTCGAAGTAATAGCCAATCGCTTAACTAATAACTCAACCAATTGGCTATCAATGTCATCAATCTCATCACGCAAGACTTTAAGATTGTCGTCAAATTTACTCATAGTTTCTCTTTCAACAAGTATTACAAGTTGCTATTTTACAATGCGTTTTGTTAATACGTTATTAAGCATCTCATTCGCTTGAGATAATAGCGTTTTAGTGCTGTTTAAATCAATACAAGCATCAGTAACCGACACGCCATATTCCATATCGGCAATGGCGAGATCACTACTCTGATTTCCTGCTTTTATATTACTTTCTAACATAATACCAATAATTGACTTATTACCTTCAACTATTTGATTGAAAACATTCGTCGCCACTAACGGTTGACGACGATAATCTTTATTAGAATTGCCATGGCTACAGTCAACAACAATACCTGGCTCTAAACTATGTTTAGCTAATACTTCTTCACACTCATTGATATTAACACTGTCATAATTGGGTTTCTTGCCTCCACGTAAAATAACATGACCGTCTGGATTCCCTGAAGTTTTGATCAGCGATACTTGTCCTTGACGATTTATCCCCATAAAACGATGTGATGATGCAGCAGACTGTAAAGCATTGATGGCAACATCTAAACTACCATTCGTACCATTTTTAAACCCTATTGGCATAGACAAACCGCTAGCCATTTCTCTGTGCGTTTGAGACTCAGTAGTACGAGCCCCAATAGCAGCCCAACTAAACAACTCGGCTATGTATTGTGGACTAATAGGGTCAAGTGCTTCAGTGGCGAGTGGTAAACCTAACTCTGTTAAGTAAATTAACAATTCACGCGCTTTTCTAAGCCCTGTTTCTACATCAAATGAACCATCCATATGAGGATCATTAATTAATCCTTTCCAACCAACGGTAGTGCGTGGTTTTTCAAAATAGACACGCATTACTATATATAAAGAATCTTTATATTGGTCATGTAGCTTTTTCAATTCGCGAGCATATTCTTTTGCTGCTTCAATGTCATGTACTGAACACGGGCCGCTTATAATAAGTAAACGAGGATCTTTTTTGTGGATGATATTTGCGATAATTTGACGTGCAGATTTCACAAAGGCTCTGCCTGGATCTTTTAAAGGTAATTCTATTCTAAGTTGCTCAGGCGTTATTAATACATGCTCTTCATTAACATGAATATCATTTAGAGTACTTTTATGTGCTTGATTTTCGGCCATTATTGTTGCCATGTTTTTTCCTATTATTGAGTCATTAAAAGTGCGTAGGCTAAAACAAGATTTACTAAAATATTAAAAAATTAACAAGTGTGACTTTAGAAGCTTACAGCTTGATAAAATAAAAACATAAAATTGTAAAGAATTGATTACGCTATTTGTAAGGTTATTTTTACACAATATTTTAATAGAGTACAGCGTATTTTTTAAAAATATCCCCTCTGCCCGCTTTCACATAACTGTAACAATTCAGTCATGTAACTGTAATATAAAATTTCTACACTGTGCTCAGATTAATGAAATAGCTTTTATTACGTTAAAATTTAACAAGAGAAATATTATGAAAAAGATGATGAAGAGAAAGATAACAACATCAATAATTACCCTATCATTAAGCACAGCAGTTTTAATGACTAACGTTGTAAATGCTCAAGGTAATAGCCGTGACACAATCAGCGCCGTTGGTTCCTCAACAGTTTACCCATTTTCAACAGTTGTTGCTGAACGTTTTGGTAAGAGCACAGACTTTAAAACGCCTAAAATTGAATCAACAGGTACGGGCGGTGGTATGAAATTATTTTGTGCTAGCAACGCTATAAATACCCCTGACTTATCCAATGCTTCACGTCGCATGAAAAAAAGTGAATTTGATATGTGTGTGAAAAATGGAGTAAAAAGTATCACAGAAGTACTGATTGGTTATGACGGTATTGTTCTTGCCAACTCAAATACAACCAGCCAAATGAATATTTCACGTAAAGAATTGTTTTTAGCATTAGCTAAAGAGGTACCAGCAAAAGACGGAAGCCCTAGGTTAATAACTAACCCATACAAATTATGGAGTGATATAAACCCTACACTGCCCGCAACTAAAATTGAAGTATTAGGTCCACCACCAACCTCTGGTACTCGTGATGCATTTGCAGAATTAGTGTTAGAAGGTGGTTGTAAATCATTTGATTGGATTAAAGCAATTAAAAAACAAAATAAAGCTAAATACAAAGAAATTTGTCACAGCGTTCGTGAAGATCATACTTACATTGAAGCTGGTGAAAATGATAATTTAATTGTACAAAAACTCTCAGCTAACCCTAAAGCGTTTGGTGTATTTGGTTTTAGCTTTTTAGACCAAAACAGCGATACATTACAAGGCTCAGTTATTGATGGTCAAGCGCCTTCATTTGAAACAATTGCTGATGGTTCGTACGCAGTATCACGTCCTTTATATTTTTATGTGAAAAACGCTCACGTAGGCAAAGTACCAGGTATTTTAGAATTCTTAACTGAATATACAAGCGAAGCAGCAATGGGAGAAGAAGGTTATTTAACTGATAAAGGTCTTATTCCATTAGGCGAAGATAAGTTATCAAACATACGTAAAAATGTTCTATCGCTTACTCCACTTGTATTAAACAAGTAATCTCAAATTACCTAACGTATACAATAAGGCGAGAAGCAATATCTCGCCTTACTTGATTGTTATTTTTTGAAAAACTGGCCTTATTATATGAATTCATCTTTACTTTTTATTGTTCTACTTTGCCTAACTTTATTTAGTTACTGGTTTGGCATAAAGCGCTCTCTTAAGGTTGCTGGCGGAGCAGAATATAAAAAATCACTTATTAGCTTGCCAGAGCAATTTGGTTTATTAACGGCTATGGTATGCGGTTTACCTGCGCTAATAACGTTGCTAATTTTTAATAGTACCGAACAGCTTGTTATTGAACAATTACTCACTAATACTTTACCAATAAAAATACAGCAACTATCATCAATTGACTTGGGGCTATACTTAAACAATATTCGCTCAATTGCTTCAACAGAAACATCGCAAACATTATTGCAAAACATATCATCACAGACGTTAGAACAAACAAGCAATGCATCATTAATAACGCAATATCAAGGTGCGCTAACTTTGCAAACCTTGAATCAACAAGCATCATGGTTGAAAACAGCTTTAGTGCTTATTATCGCTGTTGTTAGCGTTATCATTCTTGTTCGAAAATTCAGCCCAACCTTTAAAGCCCGACAAAAAGCTGAAGCGATCATTTGGGGATTACTGGTTTCTTCATCTGCTATTGCCATATTAACCACAGTAGGCATTATTGTTTCTGTCTTATTTGAGTCAATTCACTTTTTCAAAAGTGTATCTCCTGCTGAATTCATGTTTGGTACGCAATGGAGCCCACAAACCGCAATGCGTGTTGATCAAGTAGGTGGGTCAGGCAGCTTTGGAGCCGTACCACTGTTTGCTGGTACCATGCTTATTACTTTTATAGCGATGCTACTTGCGGTACCTGTAGGTCTAATGATCGCAATCTATTTATCACAATATGCAGATGCTAGATTACGCAGATTCGCTAAACCAATGTTAGAGGTATTAGCAGGAATACCTACGGTTGTTTATGGCTTTTTTGCCGCATTAACCGTAGCGCCAGTTATCAGAAATCTGGGTGAAAGTTTTGGCTTAAGTGTTGCCTCTGAAAGTGCTTTAGCAGCAGGATTAGTCATGGGTACGATGATAATCCCGTTTGTTTCATCCTTGTCAGAAGATGCAATCAGTGCTGTACCTAACTCACTTAAAGAAGCGTCTTTAGGTATGGGTTCTACTCGCAGTGAAACCGTCATTAATGTATTACTTCCTGCTGCCCTACCAGGCATTGTTGGTGCTATTTTATTAGCAATTTCACGTGCAATAGGTGAAACCATGATTGTGGTTATGGCTGCAGGCATGGCCGCAAACTTAACCGCAAACCCATTAGACTCAGTCACAACCGTAACTGTACAAATTGTTACCTTACTGACTGGCGACCAAGAGTTTGACAGCCCTAAAACATTGGCAGCATTTGCTCTTGGGTTAATGCTATTCATTACTACACTTGGCTTAAATATATTGGCCCTAAAAGTGGTTAGAAAATATAGAGAACAATATGACTAATGCCATTCAACAAACAAGAAAAAACGCAAAAGATAATTTAGATATGAATAACAGCAAACCAAGCAAGCTGTTATCTACTACTGAAATAGTTGCTTTAAGCCTAAAAAAACGCCACAAAAAAGAAAAACGCTTTAAAAACCTAGGGCTATTAGCTGTACTTTTTGGCTTTATGTTAGTGCTAGTATTAATCAGTGATATCACAATAAAAGCGCTACCTGCTTTTGGTCAACACTGGGTACAACTAGATATAGATTATAAAAGTGACTGGTTAAATATAGAAGAAACATCACCAGAAACACTATTGGCTGAGCAATTAAAAACTGCAAACTTTCGCAAAGTTTTAAGAAACTCTATTTACCAAATGTTTTCATCAACTGCTGATAAAAAACTGAGTCGTTCAGAAAAAAGAGAGTTAACTAAATTATTCTCAACTAATGCTGAATTTACTATTAAAGATGCATTAATTGAATCGCCCGTTCTCCTCAATAAACAAGCCAATATATGGGTTAGGCTAGATGATGATGTTGACAGTTATCTTAAAGAAGGCTTTTCCGATGGTGAGGCTGGTTTGCGCCTTTCAGAACAACAAGCTGGGTGGTTAGCAAAACTAAATGCCGAAAAACGCATAGAGAACCGTTTTAACCTAAGTTTCTTTACCGCAAGTGACTCAAGAGAACCAGAGCTTGCAGGTATAAAAGGAGCTTTAGTTGGTACCTTATTAACCATGTTAGTCACGCTGTTACTTTCATTTCCTTTAGGGGTTGCTGGGGCATTGTATTTAGAAGAATTTGCGCCCAATAATCGTTGGACTGATTTAATTGAAATTAATATTAATAACCTAGCAGCAGTACCTTCTATTGTATTTGGTTTACTAGGCTTAGCTGTGATCATTAATTTATTTGAGCTGCCACGCTCAGCTCCCCTAGTTGGCGGTATAGTGTTAACACTAATGACACTGCCAACCATAATCATTGCCAGTAGAGCGGCAATAAAAGCAGTTCCTCCTTCATTACGAGAAGCCGCATTAGGATTAGGTGCTTCAAAAATGCAAGTCACTTTTTCGCATGTATTACCACAAGCTATGCCAGGCATAATTACAGGTGCCATTATTGGTATTGCTCAAGCATTAGGCGAAACAGCACCTTTATTGATGATTGGCATGGTAGCTTTTATTGTTGACGTTCCTACAAGCATTGTAGATTCAGCAACCGTTTTACCTGTACAAATATTTTTATGGGCAGACAGTCCAGAACGTGCCTTTTTAGCAAAAACCTCCGCAGCCATTTTGGTGCTCTTAGCCCTATTATTAGTGATCAACATATCAGCTACCGTGTTGCGTTCTAAATTTGAAAGCAAATAATTTTAAAAGAATTCGTTGAGAAAAACACATGATTAATTTAGATACAAAACAAGACCAATTAGCGCATGATGAATTAACACAAACTGTAGGCAACATTTATGCTGATGAAGCAAAAATGTCGATTCGTAATGCTGATGTTTTTTATGGTGAAAAACAAGCAATTCACAACGTTAGTTTAGATTTAGCACAAAACCAAGTAACGGCACTTATTGGCCCCTCTGGCTGTGGTAAGTCAACCTTTTTACGTTGTTTAAACCGTATGAACGACACTATAGATATTTGTCGAGTCACTGGAAAATTAATGCTTGATGAGGAAGACATATATGCTAAAGATTTAGACCCTGTTTTACTACGAGCTCGGGTGGGTATGGTATTTCAAAAGCCGAACCCTTTTCCTAAATCTATTTATGACAATGTAGCTTATGGTGCCCGTATTCACGGCTTAACTAATAACAAATCTGAACTTGATGAAATTGTAGAAACAAGTTTACAAAAAGCAGGCTTATTTAATGAAGTTAAAGACAGATTAAAAGATCCTGGCACTGGCTTATCAGGTGGGCAACAACAACGTTTATGTATTGCTAGAACCATAGCTGTTAGCCCTGAAGTCATCTTAATGGATGAACCTGCCTCAGCACTTGACCCTATCGCCACTGCAATTATTGAAGAATTAATTGACGAACTTAAAGAAAAATACACTATCGCTATTGTCACCCATTCAATGCAGCAAGCTGCTCGGGTTTCACAACACACAGCGTATTTTCATATGGGAAAATTAGTTGAAATGGGGAAAACAGAAGATATTTTCACTCGTCCAAGCCATAAACTCACCGAAAACTACATTACTGGCCGTTTCGGTTAATTGGAGAATCGCATGACCACACATGATAACAATCAAAGCAATTCAACCTCTAAGAATCAATCAACTGAAAACCCGACAGGTTTTACCACAAAGTTACACTTAGACAAGCATATTTCGCGTCGTTTTAATCAAGAATTAGAACAAGTACGCACGTTGGTGATAAACATGGGGTTACTCGTTGAAGAACAAGTAAATGATGGCTTAAGTGCTGTTTTAAATGCCGATGAAAAACTTGCTAAAAAAGTAATAAAACGTGATAAAGAAGTCAATACGATGGAATTAGAAATTGATGAATATTGCACACAAATTTTAGCTCGTCGACAACCTGCCGCCAGTGATTTGCGCCTACTAGTTAGTGTTATTAAAAGTATTACCGATCTAGAGCGTATGGGTGATGAAGCAGTAAAATTTGGAAAAAATGCCATAAAATTGGCTAAATATAGTGTTGTTAAAGATGGTATCGTTGAAAATGACATTACTGAAACAGAAGGAGCAAGACCCTTAGTTGAGCTAAAACATTTAGGTAAGCATGTGAGTGAAACTTTAAATAAAGCACTAACAGCGTACGCACAAATGGATGTTGAAGCCGCATTAGAAATCATTAGAAATGACAATATAGTCGATGAAGAATTTGATAATATTTCACGTTTATTGGTTACAAAAATGATGGAAAATCCGCGTGAAATAAAAAATGCCTTGCGTGTTACATGGTGTGCTAGAGCACTTGAGCGTATTGGTGATCACACAACAAACCTTTGTGAATACATTGTTTATTTAGTTGAAGGGAAAGATGTACGACACGCCACCATAGAACAAATAAAAGCAAAAATGGAAACTTAAAACCTGATAAACACAGAGAAAATAGTAAAACAAATCAAACACCGTTATTTTCTCTGTGCTCTTGGTGGTCAATAATAAGCTGTGTATTATGCTTCAAATACACTAAGAAACTTTGTAAACTCTTAGAAATCACGTTGAATTTAAGATATATAGCAATGCAGAACCAAGTCGATCCAACAGCATGCCCTTTTTGTCAAAGCATGAATAATTGCATGGTTAAAAGCAAAACTCCTTGTTGGTGTAATACCACAAATATCCCCAATGATCTAACGGCGATGGTACCTATACCTTTACGACGAAAATCATGTATCTGTGCAAACTGTGTTAACTTATTCAATAAAAACCCAGATCAATTTAAACGTGAATACTCACTGACTAACACAACAAAGTATGCCACATGAAAGCACTTCTATCACAAGTTAAACAATGCCGATTATGTGAAAATGAATTACCCTTTGAACCTAATCCTATACTACAAATTAGTTCAAAAAGTAAAATACTCATTGTTGGACAAGCTCCAGGAATCAAAACCCACGAAAAATCAATGCCTTTTAATGATAAAAGTGGAGAACGGTTAAGAGCATGGTTAGGTGTAAATACAAGTCAATTTTATAATGACCAACTATTTGCTATTTTACCTATGGGATTCTGTTATCCTGGTAGAGGAAAATCGGGGGATTTACCCCCTATTCCAACATGCGCAGATACATGGCGAAAAGCAATTTTAGCCAAACTTACTCAGGTTGAATTAACCATTATTCTAGGAAAATATGCTATTGAATGGCATTTGCAATCTAAAGCCCCTATTACAGAATTAGCAAAACAATGGTATACCTTATTACAATCTAATAAAGTGGTGCTTCCTCATCCAAGCCCTAGAAATAACCTATGGTTGAAAAAAAACACTTGGTTTGAAAAGGATGTTATCCCGCTACTTCAACAAAAAATTAAAACATTAATTAACGTTTATTGACAGGCTTCGTTTAAGTTTGAGAAATATTCTTTGACTTCTTTGGTTAATTTCTTAAAAAACTCAGGATCTTGATTCTCTAATATAGCGCTAATTAACATAAAATCTCGCTGCTCCTGAGTTTTACCAAAACCAACGACGGGGGTATTCTCAGCTGTTTTTAGTAACTCAGTTAATTTAGGCGGTAATTTATGAATGTGAATCAAACTAGATTGTGAGGGTTTCAATTGCTAAAGTCCTTTTGCGCTAAAGATAATAATTACTTTGAACCGATTTATATAATAACCGTTGGGTTAATAAATGGCTCAATACATCAACGACATTAAACGTAGAGTCATCATAATTACCAAAATTATTCTGGTCAAGTAACATAAGCCACATTTGCTATAAACTGTTTAAACTCCTAGAGAATGAATAAGTCGCTTAACTAGTTTACTGTCTGTACCTGCTGATAATAATCATATTTCGCTAACTTCATGAATTTACTTTATAAAACTCAGCCACCACAAATAACGACACAACGTTTACCTAATTAATCCTTTTATTCATTTATCATTGATGTTTTAAGTACGATAGTTAATACTGATTTTTTACTGCAAAGTATATTTTTGTTGTGATGTTATACAAATTAATTAATAAATGATTAACATCTTCAACTAACCCATAAGAGTTAAAAATTTAATGAAACCTTATTTAAATATTGCCGATTTAATTGAAACATTAACGTCGGAAATAAAATCACTGACAGAACAAATTGCTACGCTAAAAAAAGAGCCTGAAAGTTTTAATGAACAAATTATACTTAAATATATTGATACAAGTAGCACCGGAAAAACAAAAGATTTTGTTCGATCATTAGGCATAAAATCTGAACGTGGTACGCTTTTTTCTTCTGGAGACGTCAGCAAGCTAATAAAAACTGGCGCTGATGATATTTCGCCTGAATTACTTGCAATTGCGCGGCAAGTAGCAAGCATTAAAAATAAGAATGGTAAACATCGTTAATTAAGTATTGAAACCAACATCTCATATATTTTCTCTGTAGCAAAGAAAAAAGCCTTGTAACTCAATTATAAATTGAGCACAAGGCTTGAATTTTCATTGTGATTCTGATTGTGCTGTCTTTACTTCCATGTCATCAGCTATTGAGGTATTACTCAATATCGCTGAAACGGTCATAATAAGTACTGCAAAAATAACCGTAGTCAGCTTTAATCCTCTTGAGGATGACTTACGCATTTTGTTTACCTAATTTTTTGCTAAATATTTTTTGCTAAATTTTGGCTGGATTGCATTTTCTTCTTTTTATTTTCTAAATATCTAAATTAAATACCATTAAATCACTAGATAATAATTAACATGCAATCAACCTGATTAAAAACTAAACTATTTACTTTTATAATTCAATATAATTGTTGATTTATTTACTATTTTTTTGTTTTTGATTAAACAATTGATTCAAAATGCATAGTTAGCGCACTGAGTGGTTGTGTTATATACATCCGTCAAAGTAAATCATCAAATAGCACAGTAATAACGACAAGTTTGCTGTATTGCTGACTTAATATAAAAAATAATGCAATATCGTTTGCGATATGACTTATGGTAGGAGAAAATAAGCTCAATTCACTTATTTCTTAAATTAACCCTTAAATTAACCCTTTAATTAAAAAATAGATTCGGAGCTAATATGTCGTCGCGTCAAGAACTAGCCAATGCTATTCGTGTTTTAAGCATGGATGGTGTACAAAAAGCAAAATCAGGACACCCTGGTGCCCCTATGGGTATGGCAGATATCGCAGAGGTTTTATGGCGTGACTTCTTAAAGCACAACCCAAGTGATCCTAAATGGGCAGACCGTGACCGCTTTATCTTGTCAAACGGTCATGGTTCAATGCTAATTTATTCATTATTACATTTATCAGGCTACAACTTATCTATTGATGATTTAAAAAATTTCCGTCAATTACACTCTAAAACACCAGGTCATCCTGAATATGGCTATACTCCTGGTGTTGAAACAACAACAGGGCCATTAGGTGCTGGCATATCAAATGCTGTAGGTATGGCAATTGCTGAAAAAACCTTAGCAGCACAGTTTAACCGTGAAGATCATAGAATTGTTGATCACTTTACTTATTGCTTCTTAGGTGATGGTTGTTTAATGGAAGGTATTTCTCACGAAGCTTGTTCTTTAGCTGGTACCTTAGGTTTAGGAAAACTTATCACGTTTTGGGATGACAATGGTATTTCTATTGACGGCCATGTTGAAGGTTGGTTCACAGATAATACACCACAACGTTTCGAATCATACGGCTGGCATGTAATTAGTGTTGACGGACATAACAGTGAAGCCATTGCCGCTGCAATCATTGAAGCTAAATCAGTGACAGATAAACCAAGTATGATTTGCTGTAAAACAATTATTGGTTTTGGTTCTCCAAATAAATCAGGTACTCATGACTGTCACGGTGCACCATTAGGTGATGACGAAATAGCAGCAACACGCAAATTTTTAAATTGGCCACATGCGCCTTTTGAAATTCCTGAGAATGTTTACGCGCAATGGAACCAAAAAGAAAAAGGCGCTGCTAGCCAAGTTAGCTGGGATGATAAGTATGCTGCGTATCAAGCGGCTTACCCTGAGCTAGCCAGTGAATTTGAACGCCGTGTAATCAAAGGCGAGTTACCGAAAGACTTTGAAGAAAAAGCGAATGCGTTTATTCAAGAGTGTCATGAAAACAGTGAGAATATTGCTTCACGTAAAGCATCACAAAATGCTATAGAAGCCTTTGGTCATGTTTTACCAGAAATGCTTGGTGGCTCTGCCGATTTAGCGGGCTCAAACTTAACACTTTGGTCTGGTTCTAAAGGTATCCAAGAAGATGCTGCCGGTAACTACATTTTTTACGGTGTACGTGAATTTGGTATGAGCGGCATCATGAATGGTATTTCTTTACACGGTGGTTTCATTAACTACGGTGCTACTTTCATGATGTTTATGGAATATGCGCGTAACGCCGTACGCATGTCTGCATTAATGGGTATTCAAAATATTTTTGTTTACACCCATGATTCAATTGGTCAAGGTGAAGATGGTCCAACGCATCAACCTATTGAGCAGTTAACTAACTTACGTACTACGCCAAATTTAACGACATGGCGCCCGTGTGATGCAACTGAATCTGCCGTTGCATGGAAAGCTGCCGTGCAAAACCAAACCGCGCCTTCCGCATTGGTTTTTTCGCGTCAAGGCTTACCCGCCATGACTCGAACTCAAGCCCAAGTTGCTAATATTGCTAAAGGTGCTTATATTTTACAACACTGTGATGGCACACCTGACATTATTTTAATTGCTACAGGCTCAGAAGTCGCTTTAGCTGTTGAGTCAGCCAAAGTATTAACTGAGCAAGGTAAAAAAGTACGTGTTGTTTCTATGCCATCTACTAACGTTTTTGACGCACAAACAAGCGATTACAAAGAATCAGTTTTACCTACAAAGGTAACCAACCGTGTGGCTATTGAAGCTGCGCATGTTGATTTCTGGGCTAAATACGTTGGCTTAAATGGTGCGGTAGTTGGTATGACAACCTTTGGTGAGTCAGCGCCAGGTAGTGTGCTACTTGAACACTTTGGTTTTACCGTTGACAATGTTGTCAACACGGTAAATAAACTTTAATTTAAGTTTAGCAAGCATACTACTCAACTGGTGGGTTGTACTGATAAGTCCACCTTTTATCCTTCTATAATGCGGATTTCCCCCATTACTATATTTCTATGATAAACATTGCTATAAATGGTTTTGGCCGCATTGGCCGCAGTATTGTTCGCGCACTTTACGAAAGTGGTAAAACAGATATTTTCAACATTGTTGCAATTAATGATCTTGCGCCAGCAAGTGGCATGGCTCATTTACTTAAGTATGACACGACTCATGGTCGGTTCGCTTTTTATGTTGAACTTCAAGGTGAACAACTTTTAATTTCTGATCACAAAACACCAAATCCGACAACAACATCAAATCAGCAGTATAAAAATACAATAGCATTACTTCACTTTAACAAAATTGAGGAAATTCCTTGGCATGAACATAATGTTGATATTGTTTTAGATTGTACTGGTATATTTGGTAGTAAAGCAGACGGATTAGCACATATTAAGCAAGGTGCTAAAAAAGTTTTATTTTCACATCCTTGCAGCCAAGACATAGATGCCACCATCATTTATGGTATCAATCATCACGAACTAACTAATGAAGACCGTGTCGTTTCAAATGGATCATGCACAACAAATTGTATTGTGCCTGTAATTAAGGTACTTGACGATGCCTTTGGTATTGAAAGCGGTACAATTACCACTATTCACTCTTCTATGCATGATCAACAAGTTATCGATGCTTATCATCCAGATCCTAGACGAAGTCGCGCAGCAAGTCAGTCTATTATTCCTGTAGATACTAAACTGGCCCTGGGCATAGAGCGAATTTTACCCAAATTTAAAGGACGATTTGAAGCAATTGCAGTGCGGGTACCAACGCTCAATGTTACCGCAATGGATTTAAGTGTTACGGTCAATACAGATGTAAGTATTGCTGATATTAATCAAGTAATTAAAAATTCCCAAGCAAAATCAATTAATGACAGTGGTTTGCAAGGCATCTTAGCCTATACTGAAGAGCCTTTAGTTTCTGTTGATTTTAACCACGATACCCACTCTTGTATTGTTGATGGTAATCAAACACGTGTTAGCCATAAGCGCTTGGTTAAAATGTTAATATGGAGTGATAACGAATGGGGTTTTGCCAATAGAATGTTAGATACAGCCCAAGAAATGACGTAAAGCAGCCATCACTTAATAGCTGCTTTCTTTCACACGATAACTGCTGACAGTTAGAGTAACTACTTAGCCTCTAAATAAAACTTCAATAAACTTGCTGTGGAGCAGTCATGTTTTGATGAAATATTTTTGCTTTCTAACTCTTGTTGAATCTCTGCTGCTAAGCCTTTGCCTAGTTCAACACCCCATTGGTCAAACGAACATATTTGCAAAATAATACCTTGCACAAATATCTTATGCTCATAAGCAGCAATCAAACTTCCCAACGTTTTAGGATCAATACGTTTTAACAAAATAGTATTGGTAGGTCTGTTACCTTTATGAACTTTGTGTGGTGCCACTTTATCAATATAGTCTGGCGTACGCCCTTTCGCTTGTAAATCTGCCCTCACTTGCATTTCATTTACCCCTGCCATTAACGCTTGGGTTTGTGCAAAGAAGTTAGCCATTAATGTTTCATGATGACCAGAGACTGGCGTGACACTCTCTACTGAACCAATAAAATCTGCAGGTACAACGTTATTACTTTGATGAAGATACTGATAAAAAGCATGTTGCCCATTAATACCTAACTCCCCCCAAATTGAAGGTACCGTGGGATAGTCTACTTCATCACCGTCCCAAGTTACCGACTTACCATTACTTTCCATTTCTGCTTGTTGTAAATAGGCTGAAAGCATATGTAATGTTTGGTCATAAGGTAAAATAGCCTGTGAGCGTGCCCCTAAAAATGTAGTATTCCACACGCTGATCAAAGCCATGATAGCAGGCATATTATTTCTTAATGGCGCATTGATAAAATGCTGATCCATCTCACTCGCGCCATCAAGCAGTTCAATGAACTTATCAAAACCTAAATCTAACGCAATGGCTAACCCAATGGCTGACCACAACGAGAAACGTCCACCAACCCAATCCCACATTCCAAAAATATTTTGCTCTTGAATACCAAACTTCATCGCATTTTCTTTATGAGCAGTGACGGCAACAAAATGCTTTGCTACCGATTTCTCATCAAACGATGCGCTGGTTAGCCATTTCATTGCTGTTTTTGCGTTAGTCATTGTTTCTGTGGTGGTAAACGTTTTACTGGATACTATAAATAAAACATTTTGCGGGTCTAATGGCCTTAATACCTCAACAATTTGCGCACCATCAACATTAGAAACATAGTGTACATTCACAGTGCCATCACTGTAATGCTTCAAGGCTTCTGTCACCATTTGAGGTCCGAGATTAGAACCACCAACGCCAATATTTACAATGTCCGTAATACGTTTCCCTGAATAGCCTAACCAATCCCCTTGCCGTACTTTATTAACAAAACCCTCCATTTTTTCTAATTGTTGTTGTACCTGTTCAGTGATATTTTCACCATCTAAAATGAGTGGTTCATCAGTATTTTGACGTCGTAAAGCAGTATGCAGTACAGCCCTTTCTTCCGTTTTATTAATTTTAGCGCCTGCAAACATCTTGCTACGCCACTCACCTACTTCCGTTTCTTCAGCTAACGCTAATAAGCTATCAAGGGTTTCACCATCAATTAAATTTTTAGAATAATCGAGCAATAGATTCGGCAATTCAATAGAGAATTTTTCAAAACGTTGGCTGTCATTAGCAAACAAGGTATTCATGTGCTGAGATTTTTTATCTAAGGCTAACTGTTGTAATTTTTTCCAACTAGCAAGTGTTTGACGATCTGACATAGAGTTTCCTATAAATACCTAGAATTTTATTAAAGCGCCATACTCATATAATACTATGGCTTCATTATGAATTTTGATTTGCTTATGCTACCCTAATAAAAAATGACAACGCTGTCAATTCATATAAAGAACCGTACATTCATTTACTGCCCAATTAATAAGATAAAAATAGTATTAGTTATTGCCGCATGGTACAAGAAGAATTACTCTACCTGCTCTGCTCGCAATAATAGTGTTAAAAGAAGAATTAAAGGTTAATTGAATAAATGAAAGCAACAATTAATGATGTCGCTAAACTATCAGGCGTATCAATTAAAACAGTTTCGCGGGTTATAAACAATGAGCCTTCCGTTCGCCAGCTCACGCGTGAAAAAGTACAAATAGCGGTAAAAGAGCTTAATTACCAGCCCAACCTTGCCGCTCGAAATTTAGCAGGCACCAAGTCTTTTACAATTGCTTATGTATACGATAACCCCAATGCTTATTATATTATTGATATGCAAGAAGGTATTCTATCTGCCTGTCGGCAACAAGGTTTTGAGTTATTAATTAACCCTTGTAATTCGCAACAAGAAAATATAACAGAAGAAATTATTAATACAATCAAACATGCGCGTGTTGCAGGTTTAGTATTAACTCCTCCCTTTTCAGAACGCCCAGAATTTGTCAAACGCATTACGGAATTAGATATAAAAGTGGTACGTATAATGTCTGGTGATGTTGCCCCTGATGACCTAAGCCCATGTGTAATGGTAAATGATAGGGATGCGGCGCAAACCATAACTCAACATTTAATTGATTTGGGGCATCAAAAAATCGCTTTTATTGCAGGTGGAGCCGAGCATATGTCAACCATTGAGCGCTATAAAGGTTATCGACAGGCACTAAAAGATAATCATATTAACTTTAATAAAAATTTAGTAATAGAAGGAGAGTATTCTTTTGAATCAGGTGTTAATGGCGCTAAACAATTAATGTCTGAAGGCGTTAGTAAAAGCAACCTACCAACGGCCATCTTTTCTTGTAATGATGAAATTGCTGCAGGCGCCTTATTTGCAGCAAGGTTAATGAATATAAACATACCCGAGCAGCTATCAATAGCAGGCTTCGAAAACAGTCCTTTTTCACGTCAAACTTGGCCTAAACTTACCACAGCAAACCAGCCCAATAAACAAATTGCACACGATGCAGCCAATTTACTCATTAGTCAAATTCGTAAGCAAGAAGGAAAAAGCGAAACAAGTCAATATATACCTCAGCTAGTTGTTAGAGATTCAACAGGGCAACGCAACTCATACAGTTAAAGTTTATTAATCTCTCTAGCAACGGTAAACTCGGAAGATGTTACATATTGTTCAATGTGTTGTAAATGTTTCTCCAGTAAAGAGAATTTTTTACTAATGTCCTGCAAAGCCTGTTTAGGTGGCTCACCTGATTGCCACACTCTTGCTTTGATTTTAATTGTTTCATTGGTTTGTTCGTAGTCTTCATCAGGAAGTGTATCACCAGCTTGGTAACGACTAGAGCCAGGTGAACGATGAAATTTAGCATGTGCTCTTTTAGGCTGCTCTTTTGGGTTTTTATCTAATATAAACCACGCGGCAATATAGCCTAAAATTAAAATGGGCATGCCGAACAATACGCATGAAACAACCAATATTCTGACTAACCAGGTCTCCCACCCAAAGTAGTCAGCGATACCAGCACAAACACCAGCTATTTTTCCATTTTCCGAATTGCGATATAACTCCCCTCGCTTTGTATTCATAGTTTACTCCTCCAATCAGGAGTTTCAGCATCTAAAATGGCTTCAAGGGTTTTAATACGATCTGCCATTTTATCTGCCATTTCAGATAATTCAGATAGCTGAGTATATTCTTCTTCGCTCAAGCCTTGGCTCACTTGCCCTTTACTACGATAATGCAATACCAACCAAATAGGCGCAACAACAAGCATAAAAATAATAACGGGTGCCATGATAATATCTTCCACGATACGTCTCCTTAACTCTTTCAAATAGCTTCATAATACATTTAAGGGGAATAAATTCACTTCACCACTCAAAACTTTTAATCACAGGTTTTTATTGTTTTTTATTCATTTTCGCTTTTAATGAAGCTAATTCATCATCAACTTTTTCATTTGACTCAAGTTCAGCAATTTCGTCTGATAGCGATTTACGGCCTAAATCATATGATTCAACTTGGGCTTCGATATTATCAATTTTACTCTCATAACGATCAAAACGACTTAATGCATCATTCACTTTATTACTGTCAATATTTTGCTTAACTTTTAAACGTGAATTCACTGTTTTTTCACGCATAATTATGGCTTTTTGACGTGTTTTTGCATCCGCTAACTTATCTTGTAGCTGTGAAATTTCATCTTGAAGCTTAGCAATATGTTCTTCTACATGTACTAGCTCTTGCACTAAAGATTGAGAATTTTCAGTACTTTTCTTCTTCTCCATCAAAGCTGCTCGGGCTAAGTCATCTCGATCTTTGCTCAACGCTAATTCAGCTTTTTCTTGCCATTGTTGTGCTTCATTTTCAAAACGAGTAACTTGGCGTGTTAACTCTTTTTTATCCGCTAAGGTTTTGGCTGAGCTAGAGCGAACCTCCACTAAGGTATCTTCCATTTCTTGAATAATTAATCTCACCATTTTGGCTGGATCTTCGGCTTTATCTAATAAACTATTGATATTAGAATTAATAATATCGGTAAACCTTGAAAAAATACCCATAACAACATCCTCTTTACTTGAATTTACGCTTTCATTTACAGATAAACATGCGTAATTTGTTTAACTCTATTGAAATCGACTATAAATTTGCATATAAATTTGCATATAAATTTATAGTTAATGTTATTCATATTTTACGCCAATATGACAAAACTTATTAAACCTATGTTTTAAAAAGTTTTTTTAAATAATAAAAAAGTACTGTTATCTAGTCAATTAATAAAATACACTATTTGTTAGTGAAATAAACCAAAAGTTAGGTCTAACCATGGCACGCTTTAGCAAACAAGATAATCTTCTTGGGCAATCAAACAGCTTTTTAGAAGTATTAGAGCAAATTTCTCAAATTGCACAACTAAATAAACCAGTATTAATCATTGGTGAACGTGGAACAGGTAAAGAGTTGGTCGCTGCACGTTTACATTATCTATCAAAACGCTGGGAGCAAAGTTACTTAAAATTGAACTGCGCTGCATTAAATGAAAACCTACTAGAAACAGAACTCTTCGGCTATGACTCTGGTGCTTTTACTGGTGCGAGTAAACGACATGAAGGTCGATTTGAGCGAGCAGATAATGGCACATTATTTTTAGATGAAATAGCTAACACATCAGGTTTAATTCAAGAGAAATTATTACGCGTTGTGGAATATGGTGAATTTGAGCGCGTAGGTGGTTCACGAACCATTACTACAGATGTTCGCTTAGTTGCAGCAACTAACGAAGATTTGCCCTTATTAGCGTCATCAGGGCAGTTTAGAGCTGATTTACTTGATCGTTTGGCATTTGATGTAATAACGCTACCCCCATTAAGAGAGCGCCTTGACGACATATTAATGTTAGCAGAACATTTTGCCATGAATATGGCACGTGAATTAGAGTTTGAGCTTTTTAGTGGCTTTACTGAAAAAGCGAAAAAAACCATGCTCGAATATTCATGGCCTGGTAATATTCGCGAATTAAAAAATGTAATTGAGCGTAGTGTTTATCGTTGTAACAATCCTCACTTACCCGTGCATGAATTAATTATTGATCCATTTGAATCCCCCTTTAGGCCAAGCCAGCAGATCAAAACACATGATCGAATTACCACACCACAACATCAAACAACAACAAATACGGTTTCTGATTCAGTTAAAGAAAACGAACAAAAATCAACCGATACTGAAACAGATACAAAGGCTACTAGTGTTTCATCAGCAGTTATTCATAACGAGTTTCCACAATCGTTAAAAACCTTATCGCAAAATTATGAAGTCGAACTGATAAAATCTGCGCTTGCACATTGTCAATATAATCAAAAGAAAACAGCACAAGCGTTAGAATTAACCTATCATCAGTTAAGAGGTTATTTAAAAAAATACAATCTACTTGATGGTAACGATTCTGATGAGTAATAAAACACTTAATTGTATAGTTTGCTTGAGTTTACTGCTACTCATTAGCTGCAATGATGAAAGCATTGTTTCATTAAGCGAGCACAGTATTATTTATTGTGCTGAAGGGTCACCAGAAACCTTTAATCCTCAGCTAGTAACATCTGGCACCACAATTGATGCCACATCAAATCAGTTATACGATAGGTTACTTACTTATCAAGGAGCGGAAAACAAACTAACACCAGCTTTAGCAAAATCTTGGCATGTAACTAAAAATGGTAAAAAAATCACGTTCTATTTACGTAAAGATGTTGCATTTCATCAAACTGATTACTTTACTCCAACACGATTTTTAAACGCAGATGATGTGTTATTCAGTTTTAATCGCATGTTAAAAAACGAACACCCTTTTCACCTTGTATCTGGCGGAAGTTATCCTTTTTTCCAAAATATAGGTTTAAAAGATCTTGTTGAAAAAGTAGAAAAAATTAATGAATATACCATCCGCTTTCATTTAACTCATGCAGACAACGCCTTTCTAGCAAACTTAGCTACTGATTATGCCGTTATTTTATCCGCTGAATATGCAGAGCAACTTACAGAACAAAAAAACAAAGCAAACATAGACACTTACCCCATAGGTACTGGGCCTTTCAAACTAAAAGAATACCGTGTCGGCTCGCTAATTAGGTTTTATCGCCATGAACAATACTGGCAAGAGCCCGCTAAAATAGAACAATTAGTGTTTGATATAACCCCAAGCAATACGGGTAGGTTAACTAAACTATTAGCGAAAGAGTGTGATGTTACTGCTTATCCAATAGCCCACAATAAAATAAACCAAAATAAAAACTTAATTTTAGAATCGATTACCGCATTAAACGTTGGTTATTTTGGTTTTAATGTAAAAAAACCTCCTTTTGATAACAAGTTAGTCAGACAAGCAATTGGTTATGCCATTAACAAACAGGTATTACTTGAAACAATTTATCAGGGTAAAGCTGAGCTTGCCAACTCAATATTACCGAATACCTCATGGGCCTTTGATGACAGTATTGCAGAACAAGAATTTAATCCCATGCTGGCTAGAAGCTTACTTGAAGTTGCAGGTTTCTCTCAAGGCTTCACCATGGATTTGTGGGCAATGCCCGTTCAAAGAGCCTACAATCCTAATGCAATAACGATGGCAAAGCTGATTCAAGCTGATTTAAATCACATTGGTATAAAAGTTAATATTGTTACCTATGAATGGAATACGTTTTTAAACCGCTTAAAACGTGGAGAACATCAAAGCTTTTTATTGGGTTGGTCTGCAGATCATCCTGATCCTGATAACTTTTTCTCACCAATGTTAAGTTGCTCAGCAGCCAATACAGGAAGTAATACAACCTTTTGGTGTAATCAAGAATATGATGATATTATTCAGCAAGCATTACAAACCACCAATATTCATTTAAGAAAACAATATTATGCGGAAGCAATGAAGATAATAACACAAGAAATTCCGTTAATTCCCATTGCTCACTCAAAGCGGTATCAAGCAAGAAATGAAAACGTAACAGGCGACATACTGGCAGCTTTCGGCGGGATAAACTTTTACTCCTCAAGCAAGACTATCCCGTTAAAAAAACTCAAAAAAATAATGAAGACTGAAAATAAAGTCGATTTACCACAAATAGGTGAAAATTAGTTATGTTAATTTTTACTATTCGTCGACTCAATTTATTCATTTTCACTATGTTGGTGTTAACATTGTTATCGTTCAGTTTAAGTTTTTTATTTCCTGGTGATTCAATCATTAATATTACTGGTGCAATTAACGCAACTCCCTACCAACTAGAAAAAATACAACAATCATACCAAACGGATAGTAATATTTTTTGGCAGTATATTGCTTACTTACAGCACATAATTCACGGCGATCTTGGTATATCTATGTCTAGTCAATCAGATATTGGCTCAGAAGTACTGAATTTACTACCCGCAACGATAGAACTAAGTTTAGTTGCTTTACTCATTGCCATGTTTATCGGTGTTCCACTTGGCTTTATTGCAGCAATAAAACACAATAAAACAGCAGACAACCTTATTTTATCTATATCAATGATAGGCTATTCAATACCAGTTTTTTGGCTTGGTATACTCGCTATCTTAACCTTTTCAATCAATTTAGGTTGGCTTCCTTCTGCAGGTCAAATTAGCTTACTATTTGAAATAAAACATATTACTGGCATTCAATTCATTGATATTTTACTTAGCGATAGTCCCTATAAATGGCAAGCATTTAGTGATGCCACTTCACATATAATTTTACCTGCATGTGTTATTGCTGTTGCTCCTGCAACTATTTTTATTCGTTTAGCCCGAACATCCATGATTGAAGTTCTAGAAACGAGTTATATTCGCGCTGCCAATGCAAAAGGGTTAACTTTTCAACAAATCATTTTTCGTCATGCTATTAGAAATGCGCTCATTAAAATTATTCGCCATGTTGGTTTACAATTTGCCAACCTAGTAACTATAGCAATGGTGACTGAAGTGATTTTTAGTTGGCCTGGTATAGGCCGTTGGTTAATTGAAAGTATTTACCAACGGGACTATACCGCGATACAAAGCGGTTTATTGGTGCTGTCATGCTTTATTTTTACAATACACATTTTAACCGACTTTATTTATGCGGCGTTAAACCCACTAGCCCGAGGTAATAAATATGGCTCGTGATAAAATATACATGGAAGAGATTTTTCCTTCCCCTTTCATGCAATTATGGCAAATATTTCGTAAAACACCTGTTGCCATGGCTGGATTCAGTTGCTTTATATTTTTAATTATTCTCGCTATATTTGCGCCTATTTTAGCACCCTATTCGCCCGTAGATGGCCAACTAAACATGTTGCTTTTACCGCCAGCATGGCATGAAGATGGTAATGTAAGTTTTTTGCTCGGTACGGACGAATTAGGTCGAGATATGCTTTCTCGCTTGATGTATGGTACCTCATTAACCTTTGGCATGAGCTTTATCGTCGTTATACTTTCACTTGTTATAGGTGTTGTAATTGGTTCATTATCTGCGTTAACTTCAGGATTAAAGTCAAGTTTTCTTAACCACTTTCTTGATGTTATCTTGTCTATTCCATCGTTATTATTAGCTATAATTATTGTCGCTATATTAGGCCCAGGTATCAGCAATACTGTGTGGGCAGTGGTTATAGTACTCATTCCCCAATTTATACACATTACACGGTATGCGGTAAAAGAAGAGTCTCGTAAAGATTATGTACTTGCTTCACGTCTTGACGGTGCTAGCCCATTTAGGGTTTTATATTATTCTATTTTTCCTAATATTGTAGACAGAATTATGGGGCAAGCAACATTGGCACAATCAGCTGCTATTCTAGATATTGCCACTTTAGGTTTTTTGGGCTTGGGTGCACAAATTCCGCTACCTGAATGGGGCGCAATTTTAGCCAATGGGTTAGATTTATTTTATATAGCTCCTTGGACAGTCTATTTACCCGGCTTAGCTATTCTTTTTGCAGTGGTTGCCACAAACCTTGTTGGTGAAGGTATTCGTCATGCGCTTAAATTACGTAAGGATAGATGATGAATTTACTTGATATTAGAAATTTATCTATTGAGTTAGTCAGCGATAATCAAAGAATTTTAGCCGTTGATAAAGTCAGTTTATCGATGAAAGAAGGCGAAGTTCGTGGTTTAGTTGGTGAGTCAGGCTCAGGAAAGTCATTGTTGGCTCAAGCTATTGTTGGTGTATTAGATGATAAATGGCATGTTCATGCAGATAGATTCCATTGGCGCGGTATTGATTTGTTGCGTTTATCCATACCAGAGCGCAAAGCGCTACTTTCTCGTGATATTGCAATGATTTTTCAAGAACCTATGGCTTGTTTAGATCCAACAACAACTATTGAAAACCAACTAGCGGAAGCAATTGATACAAGTGCCTTTACCGGTTTTTTTTGGCAAAAACAACAACAACGCCATGCTGCAGCTATTAGCTTATTACATAAGGTAGGTATTAAAAGTCACAGTATTTGTTTAAAAAGTTATCCTCATCAATTAACTGAGGCATTATGTCAACGCGTTATGATAGCGATAGCACTAGCAAGAAAACCCATACTACTTATAGCAGATGAGCCAACGGCAGCGATGGAAAATACCAATCAAGGTCAAATATTTAGGTTGTTGGCAAGTTTAAATCAACTAAAGAATATGGGCATATTATTGATCAGTCATGATTTAGAAAATATAACTCATTGGACACATACAATTACCGTAATGTATAGCGGGCAATTTGTTGAAGCAGGCACAACTGAACAAATATTCAAAAAGCCATTACACCCTTATACCAGAGCCTTAGTTGATAGCAGCCCAAATGCTAATTTTCATTTGCCCGCTAAGTCAAGGTTAATGACCTTACCTGGTAGTATACCTCTTTTGCAACACTTGCCTATAGGCTGTAGGCTAGGCCCTCGCTGCCCAAGGGCACACCAAGCTTGTGTTAAAGCTCCCTCTGCCACTAATTTTCATGGTCATAAGGTAAGCTGTCATTTTCCCTTAACGCCGCTTAAACCGAAGCGAAAAGGTATAAAGGAAGTCTGTAAACATGACTGAATTACTAAAAGTAACAGAATTAAGTAAAACTTACCTACGCAGAGGCTTTTGGTTAAATAAAGAAAGCACAACTGTATTAGAACCGATTTCATTTACTATTGATGCACATAAAACCTTAGCAATTATAGGTGAAACAGGTTCCGGAAATTTTACGCTTGCTAAAGTATTAGTAGGGGCTGAACAAGCAACAAGTGGAAGAATTTTTCTCAACGGGCAAGAGTTACACGAAGGTAGTTATAAGCAGAGATGTCAGCATATACGCATGATATTTCAGGATTCAGGCACCACACTCAATCCTAGCTTAACCATATTACAGCTATTAGACGAACCATTAAAACTCAATACACCTTTTAACGAAGATAAACGAAAAGATCTTATTAGATCTACATTGCAAAAAGTTGGCCTTCTTGGCGATCATATGAACTTCTACCCTCATATGTTTTCAGGAGGTCAAAAACAGCGTATATCACTTGCCAGAGCTATTATTTTGCAACCACAGGTTATCATATTAGATGAAGCATTAGCGGCACTAGATCCATCCCTACGCTCTCAAATGATTAATTTGTTATTGGATCTACAACAACAAATGGGATTAGCCTATATTTTGATTTCTCATAATTTAGGTATTATTCGTCATTTCAGTGATGAATTAATGGTGTTATCTCAAGGGAAAGTTGTTGAATCAGGAAAAACTATGGAAGTAATGAAAAAACCTCAGCATAAAGTCACGCAAAAACTGCTAATGAATCAAAATTTTCAGTTAAAACCCCTTGGTAAACTTTAAAACCTAAACTTTAAATAAGTATAAAAAAAGAGTAGTGAACTACCTTCGCTACTCTTAACTAAATACCTATATTAATAGTGTTCAACTTTAGGCTAATTATTAATTGGCGCTGTAATGGCCTTGCGAGTAATTTGCGCATCAACTTTCAATGAATCAATATAACTTTTATATGCAGACTGAGCCAATTGAGACGTTTGCTGTTGCGAAAGTTGTGGATTTTCAACTTCAACATTCTCGTTTACCGCTTGCACTTCAACCAATGCCAAGTCACCATTGCTTAATGCCACGGTAGAGGCTGAAATAGTACCTTCTGTTGGATGAGGAAGTACAAAAGCTTCTCTCGTTATGCTTTGATCTAAATCAGCACTATAACGAGCCACGTTTTCTTTAGTGGTAAAGCTGGCATAATTTTGAGTTAATTGCTCAGTAATATCATTGCCTGCTTTAAATTGGACAAGTAGCTCATCAATAACCGCTTGTGCTTTTTCCGTTGCTTTTTGTGAAACTAAAATTGATTTAATTTGTTCTTCAACTTCACTAATAGGCTTAACATTTGCTTCCTGATATTCGTTTAAACGAAGTACTATAGAAACAGTATCACTAAGCTCAATAACGTCTGAATTCATGTTATCTTGTAAAACCAAATCTGAAAAAGCAGCTTCTACAACATTTGGATTATCAAAAGGTGCCGCATTACCACTGTGTGACAACCATGAAGATGTTTCAACTTTTGCATTCACTTCATTTGCTGCATCTTCCAAACTATCAGGGAATTCAAAACTTATACGAGCCATTTCTTGTGTTTGCGTGTAAAACTTCTCTTGTGCCTTATTCTCACTTACCTTAGTGTACAAATCAGGTTTAACGTCTGCTAAACTTTTAATCACTTCTGGATTCAATTCTGTTAATTTAATTACATGATAACCAAAGCTTGTTTTAACTAACTCAGTTCTATCTCCTACCGACTCAAGTGCAAAGGCTGCTTCGTCAAACTCAGGGTCCATCACTCCTGGCTCAATATATTCTAGGTCGCCACCATTTTCCCCGCTAAAGGTATCACTTGATAATTCTTTTGCAAGTGCTGCAAAATCTTCACCTTGAGCAAGTCGAGCGAGTAGAGCTTCAGCTTCTACCTTTGCATTGGCTTCGCTTTCAGTATCTCCTTCATCAAACGCAATTAAAATATGAGAAACACGACGTTGTTCTGGTTGTGTAAAACTCGCTATATTATCTTGATAATAGGTAGCAACATCTTCATCTGAAACGTCAATAGTTTTTGCAATATCTTCGACACTTAACTGAATAAAATTAACTTTCACTTTTTCTTTATTCTCAAAGCGTACTTGGTTAGCTTGATAATAGTTTTTAATTTCTTCTTCACTAACATCAATTCCTGCTTTAAATTTATTAGCAGAAATTGTAGCAAAGCGGATATTACGTGTTTGACTTTGCAACTTTTGTTGTAAAGTCTCTTGATAAGGTAGATTAAATTCAGTACCAACTAGAGCTTGCGATAATTGACGACGAGTCATTTCTACACGTAAATAATCACGAAAGTTTGATGATTGATAAAAACCAGCTTGATTAATAATGGCTAAATAACGATTATTATCAAAAACACCATCAACCTGAAACTCAGGCATTGCTCTAATTGTTTCTTTAAGGCGCTCATCTGATACACGTATAGAAAGATCTCGTGCACTTTGATCTATCAGCTTCTCGTTGATTAAATTATCTAAAACACTTTGACGAAAATTCGCCATATAATTACTATCGTTAGATAAAGTCTCAAACATTTCACCATATTGTTGCGCCATACGGTTACGTTGAGCTTGATACGCTTTATTAAATTCTTGCTCGCTAATTTTTTCGTCATTAACTGTTGCTACCGAGGTATCAACAGAATTAGTGTAGCTGCCAATCCCCGCCACAGCGAAGGTTAATATAATAAGACCAAGGATTATTTTCGCTGTTAAGCCTTGCGAGCTTTCTCTAATATCTTCTAACATTTTTGTCTCTTTGTCTCTAAAGCCAATATCTATTAAACCAATAACTTGAAACCGATAACTTGTAATCGATAACTTGTAATCGATAAATAATACCAATACTTTACGTTATAATATTTTGTTGCTCGCGATTCTAGCAGATGCAGACCACAGCTTGAAGTGTAAGATTGCTTTTATTTTATTAAAAAACTTAATACTATTTCTAATTAATATTAAAAAAGCAAAAAACCACCTACAGGTGGTTTTTAACTATATTGTAATAATGTAATAAAATTGCCAAAGCAATTCATTAGATATTAGTCATTACAAGCATCTTTTAATGCTTTACCAGCTTTAAAAGCAGGTATTTTAGCAGCAGCAATTTGGATAGTTGCACCAGTTTGAGGGTTACGACCAGTTCTTGCTGCACGATCACGTACAGAGAAAGTACCAAAACCAACTAGAGCAACTTGCTCACCATTTTGTAATTCTTCAGTTACAGCGCCAATAAATGAATCTAATGCGCGACCCGCAGCAGCCTTTGAAATGTCAGCGCCTTCAGAAATTTTCTCGATAAGTTGAGATTTATTCACAGTGTATACCCCTTAAATTGTTATTATTACAACGCTATCTTTACTTCTCTTTACCTTTCTTAAGTAAAAAGTTTAATAAAAGTTCGTCCTACAAAAATAAACTTACATTATCTAATTTATTTTTTTTGAACATCAAGCATCGAGTTTCAAAAAATACTATTACGTCTAGACCATTATCAACAACACCTATTGGGTTTTATCCCTCTTAGGTATACTAAGTAAGGGGTCTAGCGACATAAGCGTAGTTAACTTAACATAGTTTCAGCGTTTGAAAAGCCTTTATTTCACTTTTTCTTACTTTTTTTCCATTTTTTCGCATTTTTTTCTAATTTATACCAAAGAATCAACTTTTTAAGGATAAAAATTACTCTATCTTCCACTGTTCAACGGGATGTTCAAGAGCAATGGCCAACACTTCATCAATCCATTTTACAGGATGAATAACTAAATCTGCTTTAACATTTTCAGGTATTTCTTTTAAATCTCGCGCATTTTCATGAGGAATAATCACTGTTTTTATACCGCCACGATGAGCAGCTAATAACTTCTCTTTTAAACCACCAATGGCTAAAACTTCACCACGTAACGTTATTTCACCTGTCATAGCAACATCAGCTTTTACAGGATTCCCTGTTAAGCTTGATACCAATGCTGTACACATTCCTATACCAGCACTTGGGCCATCTTTTGGTGTAGCACCTTCTGGCACATGAACATGAATATCACGTTTCTCATAAAAATCATCATTAATACGAAGCTTTCCAGTTCTACTACGTACAACCGTCATAGCAGCCTGAATAGATTCTTGCATTACATCACCCAACGAACCAGTGTAAGTTAACTTACCTTTACCTGGCACAGAGGCCGTTTCTATTGTTAGAAGCTCACCACCAACTTGTGTCCATGCTAAACCAGTGACTAAACCAACACGGTTTTCATCATCAGCCTTTCCATAATCAAAACGTTGTATACCTAGATATTCATCTAAATTATCTTGATTAATAACCACTTTTTTCAGTTTTTTATCTAACAGAATAGCTTTTACAGCTTTACGACATAATTTAGAAATTTCACGTTCTAGGTTTCTAACCCCAGCTTCACGTGTGTAATAACGAATAATGCCAATAATAGCACTATCGTCAATATCAATTTCTTTATTTTTTAAACCATTTCGTTCAATCTGTTTATTAAGTAAATGACTGCGTGCGATGTTAAGTTTTTCATCTTCGGTATAGCCTGACAGACGAATTACTTCCATTCGGTCAAGTAATGGGCCAGGAATATCCATACTATTAGAGGTAGCAACAAACATCACATCAGACAGGTCATAGTCTACTTCTAAATAGTGATCATTAAAGCTAGAGTTTTGTTCTGGATCTAACACTTCTAATAATGCCGAGGCAGGATCACCACGCATGTCAGAAGCCATTTTATCAATTTCATCCAGTAAAAATAATGGGTTTTTAACGCCTACTTTAGAAATTTTTTGAATTAATTTACCCGGCAATGAACCAATATAGGTACGACGATGCCCCCGAATTTCAGCTTCATCTCTAACCCCACCTAAAGCCATACGTACATATTTTCTACCTGTTGATTTAGCAATAGATTGTCCTAGCGATGTTTTGCCCACCCCTGGAGGACCAACTAAACAAAGAATAGGTCCTTTAAGTTGACTTACACGTTGTTGTACCGCCAAATACTCTAAAATACGCTCTTTTACTTTGTCTAAACCATAATGATCTTTATCTAAAACTTCTTGTGCCAAAGCTAAGTTACGTTTCAATTTACTGCGTTTTTTCCATGGCACATTTATCATGCATTCAATATAACTGCGCACTACTGTGGCTTCTGCTGACATCGGCGACATCATTTTTAATTTTTGCAGTTCAGTTAAGGTTTTATCTTTTGCCTCTTTTGGCATTTGGGCATCATCAATTCGCTTAGCCATTTGCTCTAGCTCATCAGGTGTTTCATCACCTTCGTTAAGCTCTTTTTGAATGGCTTTCATTTGTTCATTTAAATAATACTCACGCTGGCTTTTTTCCATTTGCTTTTTAACGCGAGTACGAATTTTCTTCTCTACTTGCAGTAAGTCTATTTCACCTTCCATTAGCGCCATTAAATGTTCTAAGCGTTTTACAATATCAACTATCTCTAAAACTTTCTGCTTATCTGCTAATTTTAATGGCATGTGTGCTGCCATTGTATCGGCAAGTTGCTCAGCATCATCAATACCAGAAACAGACGTAAGTACCTCTGGTGGGATCTTTTTATTAAGCTTTACATAGCCTTCAAATTGAGAAATAGCTGAACGAATTAATACTTCGTTATCATCTTCTGGTTTATTTTCGGCAGTTAAAAAATCAATATTAGCGCTAAAGTAATCTTTTGTTTCTACAAATTTAGTTACATGCGCACGTTGTACTCCTTCGACTAAAACTTTTACTGTGCCATCAGGTAGTTTCAGCATTTGCAGAATTGTTGCAACTGTCCCAACATCATAAACATCGGCCGCTTGAGGATCATCAACAACAGCATCCTTTTGGGCAACTAAAAATACTTGCTTGTCATTTTCCATAGCAAGGTCTAAACAACGGATTGATTTTTCTCGTCCAACAAACAAAGGAATAACCATTTGCGGATAAACGACAACATCTCTTAAGGCAAGAACGGGGATTTCAACTACACTAGATAATTCTTCGGTCATGTGTATCTCTTTGGAAAGTTATGAAAATTGCTAATTAAAAACTATATGGGGATCAATAGAAAACTTACAAGCGAGAATTTTAAGTTTATAACAACAAAAGGTAAAAATGAAAAAGAGCCCTTGAGGCTCTTTTAATAATTATTGTACTAATGTCTACTCTGATGCTGCCTGTTCTTGCTGGCTATCGTAAATAATTAAAGGTTTTGATTCACCTCGAATGGTTGTTTCATCAACAACAATTTTGCTGACATTTTCCATTGATGGCAACTCATACATAGTATCAAGCAAAACAGATTCCACAATAGAACGTAGGCCACGAGCACCTGTTTTTCTATCCATCGCTTTTCTTGCAATAGCAATCAGTGCATCTTCTCGAAACTCTAATTCAACATTTTCCATATCAAACAATGCCATAAATTGCTTAGTTAACGCATTTTTAGGTTCTTGGAGAATTTGAATTAAAGCTGATTCATCTAATTCACGTAATGTTGCAAGCACAGGTAAACGACCAATAAACTCAGGAATTAAACCATATTTAACTAAATCTTCTGGTTCAACATCTTCTAAGCGTTCTGTTAACGTTATTTCTTGTTCTTTACCACGAACTTCAGCACCAAAACCAATACCTGTACCCGTATGACAACGTTGCTCAATCACCTTATCTAACCCTGCAAATGCTCCACCACAGATAAATAATATTTTAGACGTGTCAACTTGTAAAAACTCTTGTTGAGGATGCTTACGACCCCCTTGTGGCGGTACAGAAGCAACAGTACCTTCAATCAACTTCAATAAAGCTTGCTGAACACCTTCACCAGAAACATCACGCGTAATCGAAGGATTATCCGATTTACGAGAAATTTTGTCTATTTCATCGATATAAACAATACCACGTTGAGCTTTCTCAACATCATAATCACATTTTTGTAAAAGTTTTTGAATGATATTTTCAACATCTTCACCAACATAACCCGCTTCGGTTAGTGTTGTTGCATCAGCCATAGTAAAAGGTACATTAAGTAATCGGGCTAATGTTTGGGCTAATAAAGTTTTACCTGACCCTGTTGGTCCAATAAGTAATATATTACTTTTTCCAAGCTCAATACCGTTGTGAGAATCACCATTACGCAAACGTTTGTAATGATTATAAACAGCTACTGCGAGTACTTTTTTCGCATGATCTTGACCAATTACGTAATCATCTAAGCTTTCACGTATTTCAATGGGAGAAGGCAGCGCTTCTTTTTCTTCTTTTGGTGAAATTTCTTTTATTTCTTCACGAATAATGTCGTTGCATAATTCAACACATTCGTCACATACAAATACTGATGGCCCAGCAATTAACTTACGTACTTCATGTTGGCTTTTGCCACAAAATGAACAATACAGTAATTTACCATTGTCGCCGTCACCACTTTTAATATCGGTCATGCCCTACCTCAAATCTTTAATTCTGCTAATTACTACCATGTTATAAATTATAGCATAGTAGTAATTTAACCATTTTTTAAGTGATATTTAATCATTCAAACTCACTTTACAACGAATGTTAAAAATAAATTAACTGTTCCTTTGTTCTAATATGGAGTCAACTAAGCCATATTCAACTGCAGATTCTGCACTTAAGAAATTATCTCTGTCAGTATCTTGAGAAACCTTCTCAAGAGGCTGTCCTGTATGTTCAGCCATTAAACGATTTAATTTATCTTTAATGAATAAAATTTCTTTTGCATGAATTTCAAAATCAGATGCTTGACCTTGAAATCCACCTAAAGGCTGATGGATCATCACACGCGCATTAGGCAAACAATAACGTTTACCCTTTTCACCACCAGAGAGTAAAAAAGCGCCCATGCTGGCTGCTTGACCGATACAAACAGTAGAAATATTAGGTTTAATAAATTTCATTGTGTCGTAAATAGCCATGCCTGCCGTTACTGAACCGCCAGGAGAATTTATATAAAGAAAAATATCTTTATCTGGACTTTCTGATTCTAAAAATAATAATTGAGCAATAATTAAATTTGCCATGTGGTCTTCAACTTGGCCACATAGAAATATGACACGTTCTTTTAGTAACCTTGAGTAAATATCATAAGAACGTTCACCTTTAGCTGTTTGCTCTACTACCATAGGCACTAAGGCACTTTCAGGGCTTGTAGCTGAATCTTGAGGGTTTGTCTGTGAATTAAATTGAGAATTAAACAAGTGTGTTCCGTCCCTTAAATATAAAATACGTGATAGTTTTTTAATTGAGTAATAATAAGTCAAATAAAAATGGCTTGTATGAGGTATTCATACAAGCCATTAAATCTAAGCGATTGCTAAGCTTTTTTCAATAAAAAAGCGATATTACTTGCCTTCAGGGTTCATAATATCTTTAAAGCTTGTCTCTTTATTTTCTACTTTCGCTTTTTCAACTAAAAACTCAACTGCTTGTTCTTCTAATGCAACGTTTTGCATTTGTTGCATTAATTCTTTGTTGTTAGCGTAGTATTCAATAACTTCTTGTGGATCTTCATAGGCCGAAGCCGCAGTAGCAATTAACTCGTCTACTTTGTCATTATCAACTTTGAGTTCGTTAACTTTGATTACTTCACCTAATAACAAACCGATTTTGACACGACGTTCTGCTTGTTCTTTAAACATGTCATTTGGTAATTCAGGTAAGTTTTTAGGATCCATTTGTCCTTGAAAACGTTGCATAGCTTGTTGACGTAACACGTCTATTTCTTGCGCAACTAAAGCTGACGGTAACCCAACTTCATGACTCGCTAATAAACCATCAAGTACTTGATTTTTAACTTTAGCTTTAACCGCTTGAGTTAATTCACGAGCCATATTTTTACTAACTTCTTCACGTAATGCGTCAACACCACCTTCTTCAATGCCAAATAGTTTTGCAAATTCATCATCTACTTTAGGTAACACTGGGCCTTCAGTTTTATGAACAACAATATCGAATTCAGCTTCTTTACCTTTTAGGTTTTCTGCATGATAGTCATCAGGGAAAGTCACTTTAATTGTTTTCTCTTCGCCAACTTTCATGCCTGTGATTTCTTTTTCAAAACCAGGAATCATGCGACCAGCGCCAAGTTCAAGTTCAAAACCTTCAGCTTTACCACCTTCAAACTCTGCACCATCAATACGGCCAGTAAAATCAAGTGTTAATCTGTCACCTTTTTTAGTTTTACGCTTGTTTTCTTTCCATGTTTGATGCTGCTTTTGTAACGTTTCAAACATTTCATCTAAATCTGCGTCAGTTACTTCCACATCTGGACGTTCAACTACAATTTTGTCTAGATTATTTAATTCAACTTCTGGATAAACTTCAAACGTTGCTTCAAATTTTAACTCTTTACCATCTTCATTGCTTTTAGCTACAAATGATGGGCGACCCGCTGGGTTGATTTTTTCTGCAACGATGGCATCAACAAAACTACGTTGCATAATTTCACCCGCAACTTCTTGACGTACAGATTTACCATAACGCTTTTGGATCACTGATGGTGGAACTTTGCCCGGACGGAAACCGTTAATACGCTGGGTTTTACTCACTTGACGAAGACGATTTTTAACTTCAACATCTACTGTTTCGGCTGGAACAGAAATAGTCAAACGACGTTCCAAACCTTGTGTAGTCTCAACTGAAACTTGCATTTATATACCTCAAAACTTAGCGTGTTACGCTTTCTTATAATGCACTAACCTTACTTGCTTCTCTTCTATAAAAGAAGTAAAAAAAGTGCCTTGCTCATACGAACGGTTAAAATTTATGACGCGGAATTATAGCTAGACATAAAAGAAGTTGCAAGGGCAAGTTTATAGCGGGAATTATGTACTAACATAAGTGTGGATAGTAATAAAAAAAGTTATTTAACAATCACCAAAATTTCGACACTTTTATAAAATGTCTTTGTAAACTTTAATGACTAATTTTATGTTTGAAATTATCTAGATAGTAAGGGAATAACCATAAAAGAAGTGGTCGGTGATGCAAGATTCGAACTTGCGACCCCTTGGACCCAAACCAAGTGCGCTACCAAGCTGCGCTAATCACCGATTTAAAACTTCATTCTTTCGCTTCAAGGGATGAAGAAAAAAATGGGGTGGCTAAAGGGACTTGAACCCTCGACAACCGGAATCACAATCCGGGGCTCTACCAACTGAGCTATAGCCACCATAATACATTTCATACTTAATGTTAACTATGGCACGCCCTGTAGGATTCGAACCTACGACCCACGCCTTAGAAGGGCGTTGCTCTATCCAGCTGAGCTAAGGGCGCACATTACCTACAAAAGCATTCACTTTTCAATTTATACAAATGATAAACTAAAAAGTCGTCAGTGTTATAAAATTCAAACTTACGACTGAATTTGATGACACCCAAACCAATACTTGCTCTTCATTATTATCTAAGGAAGAAAAAGTACTCGGTGATACAAAATTCAAACTTGCGACTGAACTTGATGACACCCAAACCAATACTTGCTCTTTCTTATTATCTAAGGAAGAAAAAGTGGTCGGTGATGCAAGATTCGAACTTGCGACCCCTTGGACCCAAACCAAGTGCGCTACCAAGCTGCGCTAATCACCGACATATGTTAAAAACAAACCAATTAAATTAGCTGTCTTCAACGGGTGCGGATATTACCGAGTTGAACGGGTTCAGTCAAACTTTTTTTATAAAAAAAAACGTGTTCGTTTACTTTTAATGCAACTTGCTTAATTAGTGGCATCAAGAGTAACAAAAAGCCGTATATTTATATAACATAATAATAACTGTTCGTAATATAGTTGTATAAGCTATACATTCAAATTTATTCTAACTCTTCGCTATTACTAACGTAGGGTTTATGGCAAAATAGCGCTACTTCATTAGCGTATTAACTCCATTAATATATTCAAGGTTACAATATAAGTATTATGACGGCATCATTAATTGACGGCAAGGCTATTGCCAAACAACTCCGCGACTCTATTAAAGAAAAAGTTAGCTTACGTATAAGTAACGGCCAAAGAGCGCCAGGCCTAGCTGTTATTTTAGTTGGTTGCGATGCAGCCTCTCAAGTTTATGTAGGTAGCAAACGTAAAGCATGTGAAGAAGTTGGCTTTGTATCTCGTTCTTATGATTTACCAGAAACCACGACTCAAAATGAGTTATGTACTTTAATTGATGAACTAAATAATGATGATGCCATTGATGGTATTTTAGTACAACTTCCCTTACCTGCTGGTTTAGATGCTAATTTAATTATTGAGCAAATAATTCCAGAAAAAGATGTGGATGGTTTCCACCCATCAAACGTTGGTAAACTTGCCTTACGCCTTCCTGGCTTAAGACCTTGCACACCAAAAGGTATAATGACACTGATAGAGTCTACAGGTGTTAAACCTCATGGTTTAGATGCCTTAGTGGTAGGGGCATCAAATATTGTTGGTCGGCCAATGACACTTGAACTGTTGCTAGCGGGCTGCACAGTAACAACAACGCATCGATTTACAAAAGATCTCGAAAGTAAAGTTAGAAATGCCGACTTAATTGTAGTTGCTGTAGGTAAGCCAGCTTTCATTCCTGGAGAATGGATTAAAGATGGTGCAATTGTGATAGATGTGGGAATTAATCGCTTAGAATCAGGCAAGCTTATTGGCGATGTCGATTTTGATGCAGCTAAAGAAAAAGCTGCTTTTATTACACCAGTTCCTGGTGGTGTAGGGCCAATGACTGTAGCGAGTTTAATTGAAAACACCTTCATTGCGTGCGAACAATTTGGAAAATAAAAATCACCTTTATGAAAAGTGTACAAACAGGTTTGTACACTTTAAATAGATAACTTAACTATTTAGCTATTTAGCTATTTAGCTATTTTTCCGCCAGGTAGTTTTTCCTGCGCTGTCTTCTAATACAATATTCATTTCAATTAACTTGTCGCGTGCTTGATCAGCAAGAGCCCAATTTTTATCTATTCGTGCTTGGTTACGTTGCGCAATTAGTGCTTCGATAACAGCAACTTCGCCATCATCATTCTGCCCTTGTAAGAAGCTTTCAGGATCCAGTTGAAGTAAACCAAGCACACCTCCTAATGTTTTTAAGGTACCCGCAAGTTTACTTGCTTGTTCATGAGCATGTTCTTTCACTACATTCAGCTCTTTTGCAATTTCAAATAAGACGGCAATCGCTTGTGGTGTATTAAAATCATCATCCATTGCTTGACAAAATTGTTGAACATACGCAATAGATTTATCTAAAACAAAATCATCCTCTACCTTAACATTTCTCAATGCAGTATAAATACGCTCTAAGGATGCTCTTGCTTGGTTTAAATTATCGGTTGAATAATTTAATTGGCTACGGTAATGCCCAGTAGTTAAAAAGAAACGTACTGTTTCAGCATCGTATTGAGCAAGCACATCACGAATAGTGAAAAAATTCCCAAGTGATTTGGACATTTTCTCTTGATCTACTTGCACCATGCCTGTGTGCATCCAATAATTGACGTAAGGAGTATCCAGAGCGCAACAACTTTGAGCCACTTCATTTTCATGATGAGGAAATTGTAAATCTGAACCTCCTCCGTGAATATCAAAGTGATGACCAAGTTCCTTAGCATTCATGGCAGAACATTCAATATGCCAACCAGGTCTTCCCTCCCCCCAAGGTGATGACCAACTTGGTTCGCCAGGCTTTGCTGATTTCCATAAAACAAAATCAAGAGGATTATTTTTATTGTTATCCACTTCAACACGAGAGCCTACTTGTAGCTGCTCAAGGTTTTGTCCGCTCAGCTTACCATAATCAGCATAGCTAGAAACATTGAATAACACATCCCCTTGCCCAGTTAATTCGGCATTTTCACCCGCAACATAGGCATGTTTTTTTGCAACTAACTTTTCAATCATCGCAATAATTTCATTCATGTGTGTGGTTACTCGTGGTTCAAGGTTTGGACGCTCTATATTTAAAGCGTCAAAATCTTCATGCATGTAACCTATGGTACGTTCGGTTAATTGCTCTGGTGTCTCTTTATTTACAGCAGCACGATTAATAATTTTATCTTCAACATCGGTAATATTTCGCACATAATTAACCTCATATCCCGAGAAACGTAGGTACCTAGCAATATTATCAAAGCTAATATAAGTACGTGCATGCCCAATATGGCATAAATCATAAACGGTGCAACCACAAACATACAATCCTATTTTACCTGGGTTGATAGGGGTAAAAACTTCCTTTTTACGGGTTAAAGTATTGTATATCTGCAACATGAGGGTTTACGACTCCAATGAAAAATAATGATTACCAACAATAAAAATTGATTGTAACCCATGCTTCGTTTTGAATCACCATAGCAGATGCACTTTATCTCAACTTAGCGTACAATTTGGCTACTTTTTTTGTAGATGAGACCCCCTATGATTATTTTTAAAACAACCCTTGGTGATATTAAGATTGAATTAGACTTTGATAAAGCACCAATTACAGCGAAAAATTTCCAACAATATGTAGAAGAAGGTCATTATAATGGCACCATTTTTCATCGTGTAATTAAAGGATTTATGGCGCAAGGTGGTGGTTTTGCTCCTGGTTTAGAAGAAAAAGAAACCCGTGCTAGTATTCAAAACGAAGCAAACAATGGTTTAGGTAACAAACGTGGCACATTGGCAATGGCGCGTACCCAAGAACCACATTCAGCTTCTGCTCAATTCTTTATTAACTTAACAGACAATGACTTTTTAGATTTTAAAAATGAATCTGTGCAAGGTTGGGGCTACTGTGTGTTTGGTGAAGTAGTTGAAGGCATGGATGTCGTTGACAAAATGACACTTGTTGAAACAGGCAATATGTTTGGTCATGGTGATGTACCAAAAGACGATATTGTGATTGAATCAGCTATCGTTGAATAGCTATTTCCCTCTTAAATTAAGCAATATAGATTATTAATAATGCCAAACTCCCAAAAATCCGTTACTTACTTTATTGCCGATTTACATTTAGCGCAAAACAGACCTGATATTACCGCCTGTTTTTTACGTTTTTTGAAAAATGAGGCGATACAAGCGCAAACACTTTATATTCTGGGTGATTTGTTTGAGGTTTGGGTTGGTGATGATGATGACAGTGCTTATTTAGCAACTATCGCCAAAGCATTGAGAACTCTCTCAAGCTTTGGCACTACAATTTATTATATACACGGTAATCGAGATTTTTTATTAGGTAAGCGTTTTGCAAAGAAGTCTTCCATGATTTTATTACCTGAAATTGATTTAATTGATTTATACGGGCAAAACGTTGTTATTATGCATGGCGATACCCTATGCACACGCGACATTGCCTATCAAAATTTTCGAAAAAAATCGCGCTCATGGTGGTGGCAAGCTATGGTAAAAAGTCTACCACTATGGGTACGAAAAAAAATGGCGGCTAATTACCGTAAAAAAAGTGCAGCTGCTACATCGATAAAACCGCAAGACATTATGGATGTTACTGAATCTGAAGTTGTTGACTGTTTAGAAGGTTACCAAAGTCAACTATTAATACATGGCCATACTCATAGACCTGCTATTCATCATTTAACCGCTAACGGTAAAACAGCGCAACGCATAGTTTTGGGTGACTGGTATGAGCAAGGTGCTTGGTTAAAAGTAACTCCCACAAGCATGAAATTATTAAACCAACCATTAGCTCAGCCTAAATAATAATTTATGTTAAGGTTTATGCTATATATGGTGTTATACAGGTACGCCTGAATGAAACTTGAAGTCTTTATCTTCTGATAAAATCAATTCGGCTTCTACTTTTCCAAAATGCTGAACTCTTTCTGAAATATCTCCATTAGCTACTTTTTGAGCAAGTGATAAATAATCTTCATAATGTCTCGCTTCTGAACGAAGTAAAGATATGTAGAACTTATTTAATTCATCATCAAGGTATGGTGCTAATTTAGCAAAACGTTCACAAGAACGAGCTTCTATGTAAGCACCACAGATCAGTTTATCAATAAGTGTTTCAGGTTCATGAGTTTTAACATGTTTCATCATGCCTTTAGCATAGCGTCCAGCACTAATATTTTCATAGGGAATATTGCGCGCATTCATTATTTCCAACACTTGATAAAAATGATGCAACTCTTCTTTAATCAGCAATACCATTTTATCAATTAAGTCTTGCCCTATTGGAGTATTATTTTTTGGTACAATCGATTTTGAAAATTTTAACTTTGTCGCTAAATCTTCAAGCGTTCCCTCTTTTTTATATACAAATTTTTCATATGGCTCTAACCAATTTAAAAGGTTTTGACCACTTTGTTTATCTACTGCATATTTACGGATCAACCACATTCCTGTTTGCGCTGCTTTTAACTCACACACGAGATGATCCAATAAGATAATTGGTAAATTTTCAGGCTGCGCCGCTTTATCAATCCATTCTTGGGGCGTTTCACACTGCAAAAAAGACTTAATTGGGTTTAATAGTTCTTCAGTATTCATCAATCGATACAGGTAATGTTTTATGCTTATATTCTAACTGTTTAACCATTACTTTGACTACACTAGATCAATGTTTATCTATAAAAATAAACAAACACCCTATTCTAACTAACCATTATTTGAGAGAATGGTGAACTGTTTTTCACATTTTTTAATCAACTATGGATCATTCACCTCAATATAGTAAACCGTCCAACAAAGCAGTAAAACAGTTAATTGAGCAACATAAAAAACTCATTCACACAGATAACATTAAGGTAATGTCACATGTACAGCGAGAGTCGGGTGATTGGTTTATCAATACACTCATGCTTGAAAACATAAATGTGCCTTTTAAATATAAAAGAAAAAAATTATATAAAAGCTTAAAAGGGCAGCGGGTAAATATTACTTATTATCCCGATAACGAAAAAATTGCTGGTTTTGATATAGAAATAATGAAAATAGTTAGAATTAAAATTTCTTGATTAAGATATTTTAATTAAACAAATCATCTTGGATTATAAAGCAAACATTATACTTAAAAGGAATAAGTAAAATAAATCTCAACTATATTCAGTATAAAAACAAATTATTTTCATGTTTTACAGTCTATTTTTCAATCAAAGCTTGACGAATGCTCTATCATCTCCCATAAATAAGATATCGATAATAAAAATAATTATCGTTGAATGTATATTTAGCAAACAAAACTCAATTAACAAATGGCTAAATATTTTATTGGGGACTTCGCAAAGGATATTATTATGATATTAAATCACATTTGGGGTTTATACGCTCACCCAAAAGATGAATGGCAAACTATCGAGAAACAACATGAAAGTATTATGTATAGTATGGCGCATATACTTGCTATAGCATTAATCCCTACTATTTGTAGTTATTATGCTGCTGCACATATAGGTTGGACAATAGGGGTTGGTGAACCTATTATGATTAGCCAAAACAGTGCGCAACTAATGGCTATTGCCATGTACTTTGCTTTAGTGATTGGCGTTTTTGCCCTAGCCTACTTAATTCAATGGATGGCAAAAACATTTGATTCAAATCCAAGCTATATTCAATCTCTTGAATTAGCAGCATATACTGCAACACCAATGTTTATGGTTGGTATCGCTGCATTATTCCCTGTACTTTGGTTTGTTGCCTTAGTAGGTCTTGTTGGGGTTAGTTACTCAATATACTTATTATATTCTGGCGTACCTATTATGATGAACATTCCTGAAGATAAAGGGTTTATCTACTCAAGTTCAGTAGTGACTTGCGGTTTAGTGTTATTAGTAGGTATTATGGCTTTCAGTGCTGTAATGTGGACTATGGGTTTTGGCCCTGAATATGTTCACTAGTTGTCTTGGTAGGTAAGTACTAGGTAAATTCATTAACAAGTAGCGAGTAACTTATCAAAGTTTACTCGCTATTTTTATCAATTGAAGCATTAGCTATTGTTTATTCTGCACCTTCATTATGCATATCAATAACAGAGTCAGCATTCTTATCAGAAGACTCTTTACTACTATTATTTCTAAGCGCATGAAGCTTTTCTAAATAGGTGTTATCAATGTCATTGGTAACATAAATCCCATCAAAAACTGACGTATCAAAACGTTGTATTTCAGGGTTACCAATTCTAATTGCAGCCACTAAATCTTCAATTGACTGAAAGATTAATTTATCTGCGCCAATTAAATCACACACATCATCAACATCACGCCCATGAGCAATTAACTCGTTTGCACTTGGCATATCAATACCATAAACATTAGGGAAACGAATCTCAGGTGCCGCAGAAGCAAAATACACTTTTTTAGCCCCAGAAGCTCTTGCCATTTCAATGATTTGCTCTGAGGTTGTACCACGAACAACAGAATCATCGACAAGTAAAACATTTTTTCCTTTAAATTCTGCACTAATGGCATTCAATTTTTGGCGAACAGATTTTTTACGTTGCTCTTGCCCTGGCATGATAAAAGTACGCCCTATATAGCGATTTTTTACAAAGCCTTGACGATAAGGTAAATCTAATTGTTTAGCTATTTGTAATGCAATATCACACGATGTTTCGGGAATAGGGATAACCACATCAATATCGATATCATCCCACTCTTTCGCAATTTTCTCACCTAATTTAGTACCCATTTCAACCCGAGCAGCATAAACAGAAATTTTATCAATGGTTGAGTCTGGTCTAGCAAAATATACATATTCGAAAATACACGGGCTATATACAGGATTTTTAGAACATTGATGGCTATGAATTTGCCCATTTTCTGAGAAGAAGATAGCTTCTCCTGGTGCGACATCTCGAACAAATTTAAATGAACAAGCATCAAGCGCAACCGATTCAGAAGCGATCATGTATTCAACACCATTTTCTGTTTCACGTTTACCAAAAACTAATGGTCTAATACCATTTGGATCACGAAATGCTACCATGCCATAACCTATAATTAAAGCAACGGTGGCATAAGCTCCTCGCACACGTTCATGTACATTAGAAACAGCAGTAAAAATATCATCTGGTGTTAATTTGATATTATCACTTTGTTGTAATTCATGACCCAAAATATTTAATAATAATTCTGAGTCTGATGTAGTATTAACATGACGGCGAGCTTTGGTATTTAACCAATATTTTAGCTCTTCTGCATTTGTTAAATTACCGTTATGGGCTAACGATATACCATAAGGTGAGTTAGCATAAAAGGGCTGAGCCTCTGATGAACTTGAAGTACCAGCTGTAGGATAACGTACATGACCAATACCAATATTGCCTTGCAAGCGCATCATATGACGCGTATGAAAAACATCTTTAACTAAACCATTTCCTTTTCTAAGACGAAAGGTATCGTCATGAATAGTCACAATACCAGCAGCATCTTGTCCGCGATGCTGTAAAACTGTTAACCCGTCATACAAATATTGATTAACCGCAGTTTTACCAACAATACCAACAATACCACACATGAATTTTTCTCCGCTTGAACTTAGTAAATAATGTTAATTGTTATCACTAAGTTAGAAAACTTGATGATTGCTTAAGATACTCAAAGAACCATTCCACAACCAAAGTAAATTCTGGTATAAGTTGTGAATTTTTCCACCAATCACTTGTATTAACCCCTGCAAAGGCATCCATAAAGAATAACAAAGCAGCAACAATTAACACCCCACGTAATGCGCCAAATACTAAACCTAAAACACGATCTGTACCTGACAATCCTGTTTTACTTACTAGTTGCCCAATAAGGTAGCTAACTAAAGCGCCCATAATTAACGTAGAAATAAATAAAATTGCTGTTGCCGCGGCATTACGCAAGAATTGATCTGAAATATTGGTAAGAAGGTTGGCTAAATTTCCATAAAAAGTACTGGCAATAAAAAAGGCACTGATCCAAATAGTTAATGATAAAGCTTCTTTTACAAAGCCTCGCACTAAGCTAATTAGTGTTGATAACCCTATTACTGTCAAAATGGCGTAATCTATCCAAACCATAATTTAAGTTTCTCATTGATTAGAGGCGCGCATTCTACCAGAATCAAAATACAAATGCCTAACTTTTTTGATTTCAGCGCACTTATTTACCTGAATAAAAGCGGGCGATCTTTCCTTGCACATTTGTTAACTCTTTCAACGCTGGCAGCTTACCAGACAAAGAGGTTTTATTTAATTCAGGTCCAATAAAAACTTTAGTTAACGTACCTTTTTTAGTTTGTATAGGTTTTGTGAAAACGGTATAACCATTTTTTTTCAGTTTATCAACCAGTTCAGCAACATTAGTTTTATGCCTGAAACTTCCCAGCTGAATAACCCAAGCTTCTTTATTGACTGCTTCGTTTGGTTGCTGCCCTAAATCTGGTTTTTCTATTGCTGAGCTAGCTTTAGCGATTGAAGTGCCATTGCTTGTTATTGGTTTTGCTTTAGTCGCTGGTGTTACTTTAGTTTCACTTGACGTTTGACTGTTTTCATTAGTCAAATCTGGCGTGCTTTCTTCATTTGGCAACTTAGTTTTTTTGAGCAACTGTTCATCTTTGGCTGTTTCATTAAAAATTGTCGCTTCTTCTTTCAACACTAACTTTTCTTCTGGAAATGTTTTGTTCGTTAACTTTCCCGTAAAGGTTGGCGCTTTTGGAATGGCATCGAAGTCAGCTTGATTTGAGTTTTTTTTACCATCAAGTATATCAGGCAGAAAAATAATAATTGCTGCAGCGACAATAATAGTACCAACAAGACGATTTTGAAACGGTGTAGACAAACGATACTCCAAGTAATTTAAACAAGAAATTAAATTATAAGCTGTCTGATTTCGGCAACGGTATAAAATGAACCAAAAACAAGAATTAAATCAGTTGACTCAGCTTTAAGATTAGCCATTTTAAATGCCTGAGTTATATTGTCAAAACAATTGATGGATTTAGTAAAACTAGATAATTGAGTTACCATTTGTTCAGATGAGGCGGTTCTAAGGACTGATAATGAAGCGACATGCCAATCATCGATAATTCCTTGAAAAGGCAATAATGTATTAGCAATATCTTTATCTGCTAACATACCAACAACTGCAATTATGCGTTGATACTGATTTTGAGATTTAAATTGAGTTAACTTTGCGGCTAAATATCTTCCTGCATGCGGGTTGTGCCCGACATCAAGCATAACATCACTGTTTAGTTTATATGTTATAATCTCATGGTCATCAAGAGCACTTTTATTAAATACAGGCGTTTTAAACAACTCGGTTCGGCCAGCTACCTGCGTTTGGTTAATCAGTGCATTCACTTTCTTTGATGTTAGCTTTATACCAAGCTGCTTTAACACCATCAACGCAGTAACAACATTGTCTTGAGGAATTTTTGTATTGTTCAGATCATTCAAACAAAACTCAATTTCATGACCTTCACTATCAAATTCTTTATACAGCCATTGCCAATTTGATGAGCATTGACTGTGAGAGGATGTTGGTAAAATGTTGAAAAAATCTCTATTTCTCACTTTTATCTTTTTATATGCTGCGGCTTGATTATTATATTCTTGTTCATCATTAACCTTATTAGCATAATTTAACACTGATTGCGGTGCATTAGGATCACCAATGATAATATGTTGATTTCCTCGCATAATACCTGCTTTTTCAAAGCCAATTGTTTCTCGATCATTTCCTAAAAAGGCTTGATGATCAATATCCACGGTTGTAACAACGGCAACATCAGCATCAATAATATTGGTGGCATCGAGACGTCCGCCTAAACCTACTTCCAAAATAATAACTTCTGGCTTAACTGCCATTAGCACTAGAAAAGCAGCTAAGGTAGTATATTCATAATAGCTAAGTGAAATATCAGCTCTTGCAATTTCTATTTCTTTAAATGCCTTAATAAGTGATTGATCATCAACATTACACTTATTAATACGTAACCGTTCGTTAAAGTGCTCAATATGTGGTGACGAATATACTGCTACACTTTGAGTTAAAGCGCACTCTTCTTCATCAATACTCAAATCACTTGGGGCTGGTTCACCAAGCAAGGCATTTTCTAAAAAAGCACAGGTTGTACCTTTACCATTAGTGCCTGCAACCGTAATAACACGCGCAAAACTAAAATCAATAGATAAGCGTTTAGCTACCTGACTTATACGTGATAGGCCAAGATCTATTTCGGTAGTATGAATGGTTTCTAAATAATAAAGCCATTCATTAAGACTTTTAAAATCTTTAGAATGGCTTTCATTGTGTTTTAACATAGGTTGTACTTGTCTCGAGTTTATAAAGGACTATCTTGCCCCATAAATTTGGCTAACATACGTGCTAAAGTTTCTCGCATATTTCGACGATCTACAATCATGTCAATCGCACCTTTTTCAAGTAAAAACTCACTTCGCTGGAAGCCTTCTGGCAATTTTTCACGTACCGTTTGCTCAATAACTCGAGGGCCAGCAAAGCCAATTAGTGCTTTAGGTTCGGCAACATTAATATCACCCAACATGGCAAGACTGGCTGAAACGCCACCCATTGTAGGATCAGTTAACACTGACACATAAGGAAGGCCTTTTTCACTCATTTTCGCTAATGCTGCACTCGTTTTTGCCATTTGCATTAATGAGAATAACGCCTCTTGCATACGCGCGCCACCACTAGCAGAAAAACAAATAAACGGAACATTATGCTCTAAACAATACTCAACACCTTTAACAAAACGGGCACCAACTACAGACGCCATAGAACCACCTAAAAATGAAAATTCGAATGCTGCTGCAACGACAGGCATACCATGTAATTCACCTTTCATCACTACTAAAGCATCTTTTTCACCAGTGCTTTTGCGGGCAGCACTGAGTCTATCTTTATAACGTTTAGAGTCTTTAAATTTTAAGATATCTTGTGCTTCAAATTCTTCACCTAGCTCTTGTCGGTTATCTTGGTCAAGAAAACTGTCAATGCGTTTACGCGCACTAATGCGCATATGATGATCGCATTTTGGACAGACAGAAATTTGTCTATCTAACTCAACTTTATACAATACCGCATTACATGAAGTACATTTACTCCAAACACCTTCAGGAATATTGCGTTTTTGGGTAGATTTTGCTTTTGGGAGAATTTTTTCAATCCAGCTCATAATTTTATTTTTGCCTATTGCAACGAATATAAATAGATTTTTTGTTGAGAATGAAATAACAAATAATCAAATTGAATGTGATAACAAATATAACCGAGAATTAAAACACACTTTATCCCATATTTTATATAAAAACAGGTCTGCTTTGTTAATTATTTTCAAGAATTATATTATTAAGTTAAAAAAAGTGGTCCAAATGGTCTTTTAGGAAGCGCATATTGCTCAGGGTAATCAACTTCAACAAAATATAAACCTTCTGGTGGTGCTGTCATACCCGCCATGCAACGATTTTTAAGCTCAAGTACTTCTCTGATCCATAGTGTGCTTTCTTGAGATTGCCCAACACGCATTAAACTACCAACAATATTGCGTACCATATGATGTAAAAAAGCATTCGCTTTTATATCCACTATAATATATTCACCACGGCGTGTTATGTCACAGTGTTGTATAGTTCTAACGGGAGAGTGTGATTGACAATGAACAGTACGAAAGCTAGTAAAATCATGCTTCCCTACTAGGTGTTGTGCGCCTTGATGCATTAAATGTTCATCTAAAGGATAATGACAATGACTAATACCATAATTAAGAATCGCTGGCCGTAATCTATTATTGTAAATAATATAGCGATACCGTCTAGCAGTGGCACTAAAACGGGCATGAAATTCATCATCAACCGCATTTACCCAAGTTACCGCTATGTCCTTAGGTAAATGGGTATTTACACCTAAGGTCCAAGCGACATCTTTTCTTATTTTAGAGGTATCAAAATGAACAACTTGATTAGTCGCATTAACACCAGTATCAGTTCGACCAGCACAAATTACTTCAATAGGTTCATCTGCAACTTTTGATAGCGCTTGTTCAAGCTTTTGTTGCACGCTAACAACACTTTTTTGCCTTTGCCAGCCACAATAATTTTTACCATCGTATTCGATGCCTAACGCATAACGCATGCTAACCTCTTAAAACACCACTTTAGTCAGAGAGGCGCATTATCTATTATTTCATAGTGTTAAGGCAATGCTATTAAGGTGATAATTACAAGTCTTTTAGTAGCTTCTCAGCTTCTGCTTGTTGATGAGCATCGCCTAACTTAATAACTTCTTTTAAAATAACCTCGGCATTATCTTCATCACCTATTTCAAGATAAACTTTAGCTAAATCTAACTTTGCAGCAATGCCATTTTCATCAAGATCAACATCAATAGGATTAATATCTTTAGTAAATTCTGGGAACTCATTTAAACCGACATCAATATTAGCTTTGTTATATGGTTCACCAAAACTTACCTCATCTTGACTCGCTGTCAGTAGGGAGTCAACTGAAACAAACTCTGTACCATTATCCTTATTCTGCTCACCAAAGCTATTAGAAGTGTTTGCCGCGGCATTAAAATTATCAAAGTCGTCTAAAGTAAAATCATCAACAGTCTCCGTTGTTTGATTAAAGTTTGCAGCCTTGTTAGCAACACTCGACTCTTCTTCTATGTTTGCTAAAAGTTCATCAAAATTTAAGTTGTCTAGCTCTTGAATATCATTAATTTCATTGGCTTCTGATATTTCTTCATTACGGTATTCATCATCATTGAGCAAGCCAGCAAGAACATTTTGGTCAGAAAAGTCAGGAGATAATTCCGTTGGTTGTTCAGCCTCATTTCCCTCTTCATCTTCATTCAACAGTTTTGCTAACGCTGCTTCATCAAAAGCACCTGAGAGTAAATCGTCACCTATATCAAGTTCTTCTTCAATAGCATTTTCATTTGACTGCTCAGCCTCAGCAATAAGTTCGTCAATATCAAACTCTTCATTTTCAATTTCATTTATTAGCTCATCGTTCGTTGACTCTTTTTCGGGAGATTTCGCTAAAATATCACTAAAATCTGTTGATAATAGTGGTGCAATATACGCTTCAGTTAAGCTTTCTATTTTCTCTCGGTTTTCATTAATCGCAGAGAGACTATCTGCTTCACTATTCTCTGTTTCTGAAGTATCAACAAGATCCTTAGCACTTGCTATCTCATTAATATTATCAGGAACATCTATATTCATTGACTCTAATAAAGCATCAATGTCATCGGGATCGGTTATTTCAGTGTCGCTATTTTCATCAGCAGCAATCTCTTCTGCTGGAGGCGTATCTTGGGCATTTGCTTGAATATTATCTTGAGCATTCTCTTGAACCTTCTCTTGCTCATTATCAGGTTGTGTGTCTTTCTCTACTGGTGAATCATTAACATTCATGGAGTCGAGTAAGGCATCAATATCATCAGGATCAGTTATTTCAGTGTCGCTATTTTCATCAGCAGCAATCTCTTCTGCTGGAGGCGTATCTTGGGCATTTGCTTGAATATTATCTTGAGCATTCTCTTGAACCTTCTCTTGCTCATTATCAGGTT
>NZ_JBHFOM010000021.1:0-70193 GCF_053543955.1 Colwellia sp. E150_009 | reverse complement strand
GTAAACAACTTAGGCGCCATCATATTGATGAAAAACAATTACAACGTGCTGTTAAAAAAGCAGCGTTTGATGCCCAAATTGATAAACATGTGACTCCACATACTTTACGTCATTCATTTGCGACTCATTTATTACAAAGTGGTGCTGACATAAGAACCGTTCAAGCACAATTGGGGCATAGTGATGTGCGTACAACACAAATTTACACGCATGTTTTACAGCAGGGTGCAAACGGTGTGATCAGTCCATTCTCACGCATAGGCGCTAATTAATTTAGCCCCTAGAATGTAAACGAGAATTATTTTCAAACTATGTGCCGACTTATTTGCTAGTAATAACCCTTTTACGTTGTTCTTCAATGCCCATAGCTAAAAGAAAAGGGTCTGCTTTTTGTTTAGCAATAAAATCACTTTTTTCCTGTAAACCAAGCCAATTATGTTTGATCAAACATTGAGCGACAGCTCCACCTAAGGTAGCACCAGGGCCTAGTATAATTAATTTGTCTGGTGCATATTCTTTAATAGCAACTTCAATGGCTTTGCTAAAATTATAGGCATCGGTTACTTGTGTACCTAAGGTGTAATCGTATAGTTTGTTGGTGTCACAGCTATAAGGTTGCCAGATCTGCCCTAGCCCATCAATTAACGGAATTTTTGGTGGTTCAAATAACTCTGTTGATAAAAGAGATCTGGCTTTAATAGAAATATCGTTTAACAAGGGAGTATGAAAAGCTGCATGGTTAAATAAATTCATGGGGTACCTGTCTTGAATAACGGGCAATTTTTCTTCTAACGCTTTTAAACCTGTTTTATTACCACCAAAAACTAAATATCCGCCTAAATGAATAGAAATATACACTTCATTTTTACTGTCTTTATTTACTTCTGTGAGCCATTGATTGATTTGTGAAATGGTTTCGCTGTTTTCTTGCCACTGATCATTAGTGATTGGGTAAATCATTTGTCCACCCACTACGCCATCAGTCATCATAGACCCCATGGTATTTATTAATTCAATAGAGGCGTGTGAATCTAAGGCTCCAGCAACCGCTAAAGCAATATACCAGCCCATTGAATTACCCGTAACAGCAACAATGTCATATTCATTACGGTCAATTGATTGAAAATCGGCTAATGCACAAGCATAAATTAATGCCGAAGCATTTTCTCCTGCGGTGTGCTGACGCATATTATATTGCGCCATGCTATCAAGTTCATTGATGCTAATTTGACCTTGTAATTGACGATAGTTATCGATTACTGAGATTATCTCTGTTTTATCAGCGTGCAATCGCTGTAAATAACCGAGTTCTTCTTTATTGTACGTTCCGCGTCCAGGGCAAATAACAACAGCGCGTTTTTTTTGATTCGTTATGTGTTGATTACTCGTATTCATATTATTTCTCACGTAACCTTATGATGTTTTACGCCAATGGGTTGTTTTTATTGGATTGATTCTTTTGTAACAACGTTGTTGCTGCTTCAACAATGCCGTTTGCAGAGGGCAAAACATGATAGGCCGCAGCACCCAATGGAATAAAACTGTCTTGAGCGGTCAGTCTGCTAATATTCGGAATGTTGCTATCATTTTTTGCATGCGCCTCATGTATAAGTGTCATTAAAGCTTCACTGATGGAACCCGTTTGGCGACATTCGTCAACAATCAAAATATTACTACACTGAGTTACTTGCTCAAGAATACCTTGTTCATCTAATGGCGCTAACCAACGTAGATCTACCACGCGGCAATTAATGCCTTGTTCCGCTAATATTTTTTCTGCCTGTCTTGATAAGAAGTAACCATTTCCGTAGGTTAAAATACATAAGTCTTTGCTTTCACCAAACACTGATATTTTTTGATCAATCTCTGCTTTTGCTGATTTAGGCTGAACATATTCAGATGTCCAAAGACCATCGCCCTCTTCATGTAAATCCTTAGTCATATACAATGCTATAGGCTCTAAAAACACCACAATACGTTGCTGTTCTTGCGCTAATTTTACACAGCTTCGCATCATTTGTACTGCATCAGCACCGTTTGATGGACAAGCGATAATTAATCCAGGGATATCACGGAAAACCGCAAATGAATTATCATTATGAAAATGACCGCCAAAGCCTTTTTGAAAAGCCAGCCCTGCAATACGTATAACCATGGGGTTGGTATATTGCCCATTAGAGAAAAAAGACAAGGTGGCTGCTTCGCCCCGTATTTGATCTTCGGCGTTATGCACGTAGGCTAAAAACTGAATTTCTGGTATTGGTAAAAAACCATTATGTGCCAAGCCAATAGCAGTGCCTAAAATTGATTGTTCATCTAATAAGGTATTGATCACGCGGTTTTCACCAAAGCGCTCACACAATTTTGCCGTAACGTTATACACACCACCTTTTTTGCCAATATCTTCACCGCACATCACAATGTTTTGATGTTCTGCCATTAAATCAAGCAACGCCCAGTTAAGCAGCTTGGCTAAATGTTGAGGTTTATTCAGGTTATGCTTTTCATGTGAAAATAACGATAGGCGTTGGTTGTCATCAACCTCAACATGATGTTTATTTTTGCGTGCAGGCGGAACAATACTCGCCATAACTTGTTTCGCTGTTGCTAATTTAGGTTTTGACGCTGCGGCCTCGGCAACTTGAACTACTCGGTTCTCAATATTATTATAAATGTCGATTATTTGTTCAGCATTTAAAATGTTGTTTTCTAATAAAATACGCGCACTGTGTAGTAGGGGATCTTGAAATTCGTTTGCTTCAATCTCTGACATTTTACGGTAAACAAATTCAGCATCAGAGCCAGCATGCCCAAGTAAGCGTACTGTGCGCATGTGTAAAAATACGGGTTTACGTAATTTTCTGGCAATATATTCTGCTTCTTTAGCTTTTTGGTAAGTATCAAGTATATTTAAGCCGTCGCAATAAAGGTAGTGAATTCCTGTTCTATGTTGATAATTAGCGGCAATCCAACCTTTAGGCGTTGATGTTGAAATACCAATGCCGTTATCTTCACAAATATAAACAATAGGCATTGGAATAGATTGATACGCTGCCCAAGCGGTACTGTTAATAGCACCTTGAGTTGTAGAGTGATTAGATGACGCATCACCAAAATTACAGACTACAATGCTGTCATTAGGCATTTCTGCTTCTATATTTAATCGTTTAGCCAAATCAACACTAAAGGCAGCTCCCATGGCTTTAGGTAAATGTGACGCAATAGTGCTTGTTTGTGGTGGAATGGCTAACGTTTTGCTACCCAACACCTTATGGCGACCACCAGAAGTAGGATCATCTTTAGACGCTGAAAAAGACAGTAACATATCATACAGTGGTGTTTGCCCAGCAACTTGTTTACTTCGTTGAATAACAAAGGCACCACTACGATAATGTAAAAATGCCATGTCGCTTGGTTTAAACGCTTTAGCATAAGCGGCATTACCTTCGTGTCCTGAGCTTCCTATGGTATAAAAGCTTTGCCCTTTCTTTTGCATCACACGTGATTGTAGGTCTAAATGACGACTCATTACCTGTGTTTCAAATAGGTCAATAACGGCTTGGTTAGTTAAACCAACCGTTTGTGGTGTGAGTAAAGAATTTGACGTGGGTAGATTACCGCTACGCACAAAGTTGATAAAATTTTCTTTTACCAATTGATTACGATCTGACATTGGGATTCCACTTTTTCAGCAAACAAAATTTGAGATAGTTAACGTTAAAGCGCGATTAAAATCCCGCCTACGGATAATTAATTACTTGTCGGCATAAAACCCAACCTACAAATTTTGCTTTTGTAGGTTAGACGTTAGCTCATCAACAGAACTATTAATAAAAAGCTTGTAACCCTGTTTGTGCTCTACCTAAAATTAATGCGTGCACATCATGCGTACCTTCATAGGTATTTACTGCTTCTAGGTTCATTACATGGCGAATAATGTGGAATTCATCACTAATACCGTTACCGCCATGCATATCGCGGGCAGTACGAGCAATGTCTAAGGCTTTACCACAAGAGTTACGCTTTATAAGCGAGATAGCCGTTGGTGATAAGTCGCCTGAATCCATTAATCGCCCTGCTTGTAAACAAGCAAATAAGCCTGTGGTAATGTCTGTTTGCATGTCAGCAAGTTTTTTCTGAATAAGTTGAGTAGCCGCTAACGGACGACCAAATTGTTCACGGTCTAAGGTGTATTGGCGAGCACCATGCCAGCAAAATTCTGCTGCACCTAACGCGCCCCACGCAATACCGTAACGGGCTTTATTTAAACAACCAAAGGGACCAGACAAACCTTTGGCATTGGGTAGCATATTGTCAGCAGGTACAAAAACATTATCCATAACAATTTCACCCGTAATTGAGGCACGTAATGAAAATTTACCTTCAATTTTAGGAGCGCTTAACCCTTCCATGCCCTTTTCAAGTACAAAACCACGAATCACACCATCAAGTTTGCCCCACACAACAAAAATATCAGCGACGGGTGAGTTAGTAATCCACATTTTTGTACCCGTTAAACGGTAACCACCGTCAACTGCAACGGCTTTGGTTGCCATGCTTGCTGGATCTGAGCCTGAATTAGGCTCAGTTAAACCAAAACAACCAATGTATTCACCTGTTGCTAGTTTAGGTAAATATTTCATACGTTGTTCTTCGCTGCCGTAGGCATAAATTGGGTGCATTACTAACGAAGATTGCACACTCATTGCACTTCGGTAACCACTGTCTACACGCTCTACTTCGCGAGCCACTAAGCCATAAGTTACATAATTCACACCAGCACAGCCGTATTTTTCAGGAATGGTTGCGCCTAATAAACCTAAGGCACCAAGCTCACGCATGATCTCAACATCAAAATGTTCATTGCGATTCGCTTCAAGTACCCTTGGCATGAGCTTTTCTTGGCAATACTGATGCGCACTATCACGGATCATTCGTTCATCTTCTGATAGTAACGACTCTAATAACAAAGGATCTTGCCAGTTAAAAGAAGGAGACTTGCTTGAATTAGCTGTTGAGTTTGACATGTGTTAAAGCACCTTTCATAAGTTGTTATAAGTTATTTCTAAAACAATGAGTATTGCATATATTTGGATAATAGATAAAACTTAGCCAAAGTTAAAATATTCTTTTTCTTTATCTGGTATAGTTTTTTTCTATACCTAAGTAAATTAACCTACAGAGATTAAAACACCGAGTAAGTATTTATGGACTTGAAAAGTTTACATTATTTTGCATCTGTTTATGAAAAACGTAGTATCAGTGCAGCAGCAAAAACATGCTTTGTTGCTCAACCTTCAATATCGGCCGCTATTCATCTACTTGAACAGTCATTAAAAACATCATTATTTATTCGACATGCACGCGGGGTTAGTCCAACAGATACAGGCGAAAGGCTTTACCCATTAGCTAAACAATTATTGGGACAAGCAGATGCTATAAAAAATCTTTTTTCTGATCAAAGTATTGAAAAATCATTTTATTTAGGAGTAACGCGCGGACTTGGAGTGGAACGTATGTCGGCATTGCTTAAAGATTTTACTTCAGCACAAGAATTAATGCAGTTAACTTTAGTGCCACATAATGAAACTTGCGACGCACGTATTATTATTAAAGAAGAATTAAATGAAACTGAAAATTATTTATCGCTATGGCAAGAAGAATATTTGCTTGCACTGCCCTATAACCACGTGCTTGCCCTTAAAGATTCTATCGCCATGCAAGATTTAGACGGACTACCTTTTATTAAACGTAGCCCATGTAATGCTTGGGATAGTTTAAATGACACGCTAACCTTGGCTGGTATTACTTTAGACATAAGAGCAAAAATTCAAACCATAGATTATGCCCTAGGGCTTGTTCACGCCGGTTTAGGCTGTGCGTTAGTGCCCGCGTCACCTGAAATATTAAATAAATTCGAGATTGTTTTTTTACCTATTGACGGTATACGTTTAGTGCGAGAAGTGGTGTTGGCATATCAAGACTCATCAGACATTGTTGAAACGTTAAAACAACTTGTTATTAAGCATAGGCAATAAAAAACCGTGTAATTCATCATTTTATAAGGTTATTACCACGGTAAAAATACTTTTTTTACTATTTTTAATAATAAACATAACCCCATAAATTCAATTATTTAGAGATAACGCGTAACCAAAAAATCGATAAAAAGCATACTGTTTTTATCAATAGTAATACCAACTAATAAAACCAAGCCAACTTGCTGCTAATAATATCCACGGTAAACGATTATTATTGTTTTCGATGTGCTTTGTATTAGGGGTGTTAGCTATTTCAGTATGACTTTTTTGCTCTTTTAGTTGTGCTTTACGTACTTTGTCACGCTCACGTAATTTTTTGTTCTGTTGTTTTTTATATTCAGCGATACCCTTTTCTATCCCCTGAGAAATTAGCTTAGTCTGCTCTTTAGTTTGATTAGGTCGTTGTGTGCCTTTGGCAATTTTCATTGCTTGCTCTTGAACTTCTTTTGATACTTTATTCATGCAGTTACGGTATTAACCTATCCTTTTGTTTCACTATTTATTATAAACGAATTAGCGTATATTAGGCTCTTCAACAGAACAGTCAACCCAAAGAGATACAATGTCACTATTAACCCCACTACTAGATCGTATTACCATAGAGCCTTCAACCACTGCCACCGCTTGTGTAATCTGGTTACATGGTTTAGGTGATTCAGGCGCAGGTTTTGCGCCTGTAGTACCGTTATTAAATTTACCGCAAAATCATACAATACGTTTTGTTTTCCCTCATGCGCCTGAGCAAGCCGTAACAATCAACAATGGGTTTGTAATGCCCTCTTGGTACGATATTAGGAACGCTGATTTGCATAACCGAGCAGATATGGAGGGTGTGCTGCAATCTGAGCGCTCAGTGCGCGCGTTAATTAACGAGCAAATTGATAACGGTATTAAAGCAAGTAACATTGTTTTGGCTGGTTTTAGCCAAGGTGGCGTTATGAGTTTATTTACCGGCTTAAGGTTTGAACAATCATTAGCTGGCATTATGGCCTTGTCTTGTTATTTACCGATTAAAGATCAGCTGCCTAGCCAGCTTAGTGATGCGAATAAAAATACGCCTATATTACAAAACCATGGCGCGCAAGATGAGGTTGTTCCTATGGCTTCAGGGCTCATGGCATATGATTTATTAAAAAGTGCAGGCTATAAAACTCAATGGAAAGCCTATGCTATGCCGCATAGTGTTATACCAGAACAGCTTAATGATATTGGCATTTGGTTAGCTGATTGTTTGATTAGCTAATTTGTAAGGCTTATTAATAGATTTTAAAAATACTCCCAAACTATTCAAACATACGCAAAGGATAATGCGGTACACCCTAGACGTATGTTAATTAAGCGCTTAATTAAATTTCTTTGATCTATGTTATCTTTTGCCGTAGTTGTTATAGAAGCACGCAGGCATATATAGTATTATTTTTCCAAATGCATAACAGGTCGACCATTAAGATGTTCGCCTAAAAAGTATAATCTTACTCCTGTACTACTCCCCTAAATACTAGTTTAGATTAATGCATATAAATCATGCAGATAAAAACCTAATAGCCTCTTAAGGATAAACCAGTGTTAGGATTATTTAATAAACACAATATCAGTGCAAAACTTAATACGTTTTTAGTTTTGCCAATTATCGCCCTGCTTTTTTTCTTTTGTGTAACGATATTCGATAAATATGACAAAATTGAGCAGTCTAAAGAAGCATTACAATTTGCTCAAGTTGTTCAACAATTTTCTGATCTTATTTATAATTTGCAAAAGGAAAGAGGACTTAGTGCTGGTATGCTTGCGGCCAAGAATCCTAGTTACCAGTTTCAATTAGCAGAACAGCGTAAAATCACAACCAAAATACATGAAAAAATTTCTTATGTATTTTCTTTTCCACCGCATTACCTCCCTGAAAAAACGATTGATAATTTTAAGCAAATGGAACAAAAATTTAAAAAGTTAACAATTATTCGTACCGAAATTGACAATCTTATAGACAATAATCTTTTTGATTTTTACAGCGGATTAATTTCTGATTTACTTCAAGAAATTAACGTATTACATGCCATGGTAACTAATCAAGAAATTAACTATATGGTTTCATCTCTAATTTATGCTTTAGGATTAGAAGAATATGCAGCGATAGAGCGTGGGCTTTTATATGGTGCCTTAAGTGAACAGCAACATAATAAGGTAAAGCGTGACAACTTAATATTAATGGGAGTTGTAAATCATGTGGCTAGACAACAAGCAGAATTAATTCGCTATTATAATGTTGCCTCACCTAAGCACTCTACCCTAATGATTGAAACCATCAAAGACATAAAGATACAAGAGTATCATCAATACGAATCTAACTTCGGTATAGTGACAGGATTAAAGCAAGAAAATGTTTCAATAAACCCTATTCAACAAAACGCAAGTATTGACAATAATCTTACTGTAAAAACACTACGGCCCTTAGAGCCAAATAGTACTTTAATGGATCCTGAATTATGGTGGCAATCAGCAACATATCGTCTTGGCTTATTACACACAGTCAGTTCAACAATTATTAACGATATTTTAGCGCAGGAAAGATTAGCGAACAAAGCACTGAAAACCCCACTCGTTTTCTATACACTTTTTATTTTAACAGTATTTGTTATTACTATTTTATTAAGCCAAATACTAAAAAAACGGTTAGTTGAAGAAATTAAGCATATTGCTTACGTTATGAAAAAAGCGCGTACACACAATAAAAGTAATGAACTACTCGACATATCTGGACAAGATGAAATTGCCGTAATGGCTAATGAATTTAATCAACTGATGATTGAACGCTCAGAAAATGAAGAACAATTAAAGTTAGCGGCACAGTTTTTTATTGAAGCACATGATGGTATTTTTATCATGAAAACCGATGGTACCATTATTAATATCAATCCCGCTTTTAGCGAAATAACGGGTTATGGGCGTAAAGATGTATTGGGTAGAAACCTTAATATATTGAATTCTGAAAAACAAAGTAAACAATTTTATCATGATATATGGGAGTGTGTAATTGCCCGAGGTTATTGGAAAGGTGAAGTATGGAATTGTAAAAAAAATGGTGAGCTTTATGCCGAGCTATTGACCATTTCATCATTAAAAGACAATAGCGGTAAAACTCTGCATTATATGGGGTTGTTTGCTGATATTACTCAAATTAAGAATCAACACCATACACTTGAACAAATGGCCCACTATGATGCTTTAACCTTGTTGCCTAATAGAACATTATTCATTGACCGATTTAATCAAGCAGTGGCTCATGCAGATCGTATAAAAAGTTCATTAGCTATTTGTTTTATTGATTTAGACAATTTCAAACCCATTAATGATAATTATGGCCACAGTATCGGTGACAAAATTTTAATTGAAGTCGCAAACCGTATAAAAGCCAATTTACGAACTGGCGATACTGTATCAAGACAAGGTGGCGATGAATTTGCACTATTGTTAAGTGATATACAAACTTTTGGTGATTGCGAAGATATTTTAAAACGAATATATACCTCGCTAACTCAACCATTTATATATGAAGATATTTCTTATGTTATTACGGCCTCTACAGGGGTAACTTTATACCCAAACGATCATAGTGATTTAGATACATTAATTCGTCATGCTGATCAGGCCATGTATCAAATTAAACTTTCAGGTGGCAATGGATATCATTTATTTAATAAAGAAAAAGATCAACAAATTATTAACAAAAGACAGCAATTAAATAAAATTTTAGAGGCTATTGATAATGATGAATTCGTACTTTACTATCAACCAAAAGTAAATATGAAAACAGGCACTGTTTATGGTGTCGAAGCATTAGTAAGGTGGATTTCACCCGAAAATGGACTTATTCCACCTAAAGATTTTTTGCCTATATTAGAAGGAACAAATGAAGAAGTCCTCTTTGGGCAATGGGTTATTAATAATGCTATAAAACAACTCGTTCAATGGCAAAAAGCAGGCTTAATGATAGAAGTCAGTATTAATATTTCTTCATTTCATCTTCAATCTGCAACCTTTGTATCTGATTTAAAAGATATATTAAGTAATTATGAAACGTTAAATACCAACTACATTCAACTTGAAATTTTAGAAAGTAGTGTGCTTGGCGACTTAAATACTATTAAAACTACACTTAATGCCTGCCGTAAACAGTTTGGGCTGAATATAGCTTTAGATGATTTTGGCACAGGTTATTCCTCACTAACACACATTAAATCTTTACCTGCTAATGTGATAAAAATAGATCAATCTTTTGTTATTGACATGCTCAATGATGCAAATAATTACAGTATTATTAATGGCGTACTTGGCTTAGCCAATTATTTTAATAGAGATGTGATTGCAGAGGGAGTAGAAACAACAGAACATGGCTTAATGTTATTAATGATGGGCTGTGAAAAAGCACAAGGTTATTCTATTGCACGCCCAATGCCAGCGAATGAATTTAATAACTGGCTAATAACGTACCAACCCAACAAAGATTGGCTAATTTGGGCTAGCAAAGCAGATAATCAAAAAGAAAGTAAACTTAAGGTGTTTGATATTGCATTACGACACGAATATACCAGCTTATCACAATGCCTTTTATCACCTTTTATTCAAGCAGATGAACCAATAAAACAAGAACAAAATACGGTATGCAAACGATGGATTAAACGAAAAAAACAAAGCACAATATTTTGTAATGCTTGGTTAACTGAACTCGAAGATGCATACCAGTTGATGTATCACAAAGCTGAAGAGCTTTATTTACAACACGCAAATGATGAAATAAATAATGTTGTTTTAAGTACTGAAAAATTAAAAAAATTATTTCATAACGTCATTAACATTATGTCTAAAATTAATTAAATGCTGCTTTTAACGAAATGCCTTGGGTGTTTTTCCTGTCCATCGTTTAAAAGCATGAATAAAACTTGCTGATTCGCTATAACCTAAGCGTGCTGATATTTGTTCAATAGATAAGCCTGTTGTTGACAAGTAATGACGTGCTTTTTTACTCTGTTCCTCATTAACCAATTGTTGAAAAGTAACCCCCTGCTCTTTTAATTTACGTCGCATTGTTCGCGCTGTAATAAAATGTGCTTCAGCAATTTTTTCTAAACTCGGTATTTCATTTTCTATTGTTCGAACTATTTGTCGAATTTTTTCATCAAAGTTTTTATGACCAAATAAAGCAATTTCTTGCAGTTTACATTGTTCTTCTAACAAATCACGAGTAAGAGAATTGGCTAAAGGTAAGGCTAAATCTAAATAGCGTTCGTCAAACAATATTTCATTATAGGGCATTGAAAAATGTACAGGACACTCATATAAGGCTTGGTAATGTTCAATATTTGTTGGACATGGAAAATCAAAATGTATTGTTTTAGGCTTTTGACCTTCAATAGAGCGCGGAAACATATCTCGTGTTGACAAAAAGGCAAATGAAAAATCTCTTTCTAAATAAAAACGTCTCAAATCCCCAAGGTCAAACTGATCATTAAACCGTAGCACTGCATTGCCTTCTTTTATAAAAAAATCAATTAAGAATGGTGTATAAGCAAGGTGAATATATTTAAGAAAAAAGGTTATTGCATCACTCACTGTGTCACTTGAACTTGCCGCTAAACCAATATGGCCAAAGGCGTTAAGACGAAAACACTGTCCTGCTTTAAAACCTAAATCATCATCTTGTAATGTTTTTATTAATTCGCGGGTAAAAGCGACATCTTGTTGAAATGATATGGTTGCTTTTGGATCGAGTAATAATGCTGAGGAAATTCCCGCTTGATCAAGTAGTTTTTGGGCATTATAGCCCCTATTTTTTAGCAATTTAGTTAATAATGAAATACCAATAATTGATTGACGTGTGTTTACCTCATCAATGGCAATAAGCCTGCGATTCATAGAAAACTCATTCCTTAACATGTCCTAAATTATCAATAATAAGGCCTATTAAAGCATAAATATAATGTTATTTTCTGTTTACTATGTAAAAAATATAATAAATATAAACAAGGTACAGTATGAAACGTTGGAATGGTTGGGGTGATGAAAAGAATAATTTAAGTTTTGAATTAACCAAAACATCGCAAGACTATATCGAAAATATACTCGGTAAAAGTGTCGCATTACCTGAAATATCACTTGAAGAGGCGATTGCGAAAGTACCACAGTCAAAAGCACCACAGCATACATTAATCAATACTGATGCCGAAGTAAGATTACGCCATTGTCGAGGGCAAAGTATTCCTGATTGGTTAGCTACCCACAGCGGCTGTTTTGAGGCTTTTCCTGACGGTGTTGCCTTACCTAAAACAACAGCTGAAATACAAACACTATTACAATTTGCTAAACAAGAAAATTTAATTGTTATCCCATACGGTGGCGGCACTTCAGTTTGCGGGCATATAAATCCCGAAATAACAGATCGCCCCGTTATCACCATTGCCTTAACAAACATGAATAAGCTAATCGCTTTAGATAAAGAGAGCCAAATTGCAACTTTTGGCGCTGGAACTTTAGGGCCAGATGTTGAAAAACAATTGGCCGAGCATGGCTACACATTAGGTCATTTTCCTCAATCTTGGGAGTTGTCAACTATTGGTGGGTGGGTTGCTAGTCGCTCTAGTGGTCAACAATCTTTACGTTACGGCCGCATCGAAAAAATATTTGCAGGGGGTAAAATTGAAACTCTACAAGGAACACTTGATATTCCAACCTTTCCTGCCTCATCAGCAGGGCCAGACGTGCGAGAAATGATTTTAGGTAGCGAAGGTCGTATGGGAATTATTACTGATGTTAAAGTACGTGTAACTAAAATAGCTGAACAAGAAAATTTTTATGTCGCTTTTTTTCCAAGCTGGGATATAGGTATACAAGCCACGCGTGAAATAATACAAAGCAGTGTTCAACTATCAATGATGCGATTAAGTAACCCTGTTGAAACCGCATCTCATCTAAAACTTGCAGGCCATGATACTGCGGTTAAATTTTTAGAGAAGTATTTACACCTACGAGGTATAACAAAATGTAATGCTACAAACACAGACCAAAAAACTATGTTTACCTTTGGTATTACGGGTAACAAAGCCCAGTGTAAATCTGCTTTAAATATAACAAAGCAGTTTATTCGCCAGCATGAAGGGGTATACATTGGAACAGCGCTAGGAAAACACTGGCAACATAGTCGTTTTCGTAGCCCCTATTTACGTCAAGGATTTTGGGACATAGGCATAATTGTTGATACCATGGAAACTTGTCTTGATTGGTCTGCAGTACCTGATGCTGTTGAATCTTTAGAATCAGATATTGCTAATGCGCTTAAAGATGTAGATGAAAAAATACATGTATTTACTCATTTATCTCATTTTTATGGTCAGGGTTGTAGTGTTTACACAACGTTTCTTTTTCGTATGGGTGAAGACTACAACAAAACAATGCAACGTTGGTTAAAATTGAAAGCAGCAGGTGCAACAGCTATAGTTAGGCATGGCGGTACTATTAGTCATCAACATGGTGTTGGTAAGGATCATGCGCCCTATTTGGCAGCAGAAAAAGGAGAACTTGGCATAAAAGCGATTAAAGAGTTATGCCAATTATTCGATCCTGATCAGCAAATGAATCCTGGTAAGTTGGTGTAAATATGAAAACAAAACTTAACACTTCAATATCTTCCGCGCGTACGAGTTTAGCAAGCGTTCATTGTGAAAAGCAATGGGATGTTATTGTGATTGGTGGTGGTATTGTGGGTGCAGGTATTTTGCGAGAAGCAACACGTCGTGGTTTAAAAACTTTACTTATTGAACAAAAAGATTTTGCTTGGGGTACCTCAAGTCGTTCGTCTAAAATGGTACATGGTGGACTTCGTTATATTGCTCAAGGTGATATTAAACTAACAAAACATTCTTTAGAAGAACGCGAACGTTTATTAAAAGAAGCGCCAGGACTAATTTATCGAATGGGTTATTACTTTGTGCTCAAACAAGGGCAATTTCCAGGTCGGTTTATTATGGGTGCCCTGCTCTGGTTTTATGATTGGCTTGCAGGTATAAAAGATCACAAATTTTTTAATGTTAAAAATAGTCTTAAAAAATTTCCAAAATTACTAACGAACAAACTAAATGGAACCTATTTTTATACTGACGCTGTCGTTGATGATGCTCGCTTAGTCATGCGTGTAATACAAGAGTCTGTTCAAGCGGGTGCTAAAGTAATGAACTATACCAAAGCACTAAACCTACTTAAAGATCCCAAAACACAGCAAGTAATTGGCGTTAGAGTTGAAGAGTCAACAAACACGTCTCAAGACAACAAAACATTTGAAGTAAAATCATCTGTTGTAATTAATGCAACAGGGGCATGGGCAGACAAATTACGCAATGAAGTGATTAATGAAAAACGTGTACGACCTCTACGCGGCAGCCACCTAGTCATCAATCATGCAAGGCTTAGTATTAATGCTGCTTTGACAATTTTGCACCCCAAAGACAAACGTCCTGTTTTTATTTATCCATGGGAAGGCGCAGCTATAATTGGTACAACCGATTTAGATCACACAGACAATTTAGACAGTGAAGCTAAGATAAATGAGCATGAAGTTAACTATTTGCTCGAAGCGGTTAATAGTAACTTCTCAGATCAAACCATCACGATTAATGATATTATTTCAACCTTTTCAGGCGTTAGACCCGTTATCTCTTCTGATAAATATTTTATCAATAAATCATCAAAAAAGAAGCCTTTCTCAAAGAGTGCGTCAAATGAACGACGTGACCATGCCATTTGGGCTGAAAATGGCTTAATAACAGCCAGTGGTGGTAAATTAACAACGTTTCGATTAACAGCTATTGAAGCGATTAATGCTGCAATGCCATGGATAACGTTACATAACAATAATATAAAAATGAATGTAGACAACAATCAGCCTGTCTTTTCTCAAAAGTCAGTTAATCAGCTTTTTAAAAATGAATTAAAACAAAACAAATATGAAAGAAAATGGTTAGCACGTCTTATAGGCCGATATGGCGACAATGCCGTTTTGTTACTTGCTCAAGCAAAGGCGGAAGAAACGGATAGAATAGCCAATACACAATTTTGTTTAGCTGAGTGTCGTTGGGCTATTCAGCATGAAGCGGTTATACATCTTGACGACTTATTACTAAGACGAACTCGGTTAGGTTTATTATTGAAAAATGGTGGCGAAGAATTATTTTCAAGATTATTTACTATATTTGAGCAAGAGCTTGGTTGGAGCAATACAATGTGGCAAGACGAAATAACACGCTACTTATTAATCTGGCAAACATACTACTCACTGCCTCAATCACTAAAACGTAATTTAGTTTAATTGCAAACAATGTAGAAATTTATGCTCACAACTAATAAATTAAATACCGATAAAAAACAAAGTAAAAATAATGTTAATCATAGTGAACAACAAAATTATGTTCTGGCACTTGATAATGGCACACAAAGTATTAGAGCTTTGTTATTTGATCTTAATGGGCAATTGGTGGCAAAAAGTAAAGTCGATATAGAACCCTACTTTTCAAAACAACCGGGTTGGGCAGAGCAAGATCCTAACTATTATTGGCAAATGCTGATCAAGGCATGTCATCAATTGTGGTTAGCACTTGAACAATTGCACATTGACAAATCACAAATAAAAGCAGCAGCGTTAACCTGTCAACGCGCCACCATGGTTAATTTAGATAAACAAGGCAAACCACTAAGGCCTGCCTTTGTTTGGTTAGATCAACGAGAACAAAATGATTTAGATAAGATGAGTTGGTATTGGCGAGCTTTATTTACCTTAGCGGGTGAAAAACAAACGATTGATTATTTCAGAAGTCAATCTGAAGCCAATTGGATTAAGCATCAACAACCTGAAATTTGGAAAAAAACCTATAAATTTATGTTACTTTCTGGTTTTCATAGTTTTAAATTAACAGGCAATTATGTTGATTCGATTTCAAGCCAAGTAGGTTATTTACCATTTAATTTTAAACACCACTGCTGGTCAAAGCCCTTAGATTGGCGTTGGCAAGCACTTCCCATTAAAAAAGAAATGTTACCTGAGCTTATTCCTTGTGGTGATATATTAGGTAAAATTTCTGAACAAGCGTCTATTGAAACGGGTATTCCAGTTGGGTTACCTTTAATATCTGCAGGATCCGACAAAGCTTGCGAAGTATTGGGCTCGGGATGCTTAACTCCAGAAACAGGCAGCTTAAGTTATGGCACAACGGCAACATATAACACTACCAACAAAAAATATATTGAAGCCATAAAACGGTTACCTGCGTATCCCGCTGCTATTCCCAATACATATAACACTGAACTAATAGTACAACGTGGCTATTGGATGGTTAGTTGGTTTAAGCGAGAATTTGGTTTAAAGGAACAACAAATTGCAGAGCAACAAGGCATCATAGTTGAAAGTTTATTTGATGATTTATTGAAGCAAGTACCTGCAGGATCCATGGGATTAGTATTACAACCCTATTGGAATCCAGGTATACGAACCCCCGGACCAGAAGCAAAAGGGGCTATGATTGGTTTTGGCGATGTTCATACCAGAGCACATATCTATCGCGCTATTATTGAAGGTATTGGCTATGCTTTACGTGAAGGAAAAGAGTTGTCTGAAAAAAAATCTGGTGTGAAAATAACCCAATTAATAGTGTCTGGTGGTGGTTCTCAAAGTGACGAAGCGATGCAAATCACAGCAGATATTTTTGGCATGCCCGTACAAAGACCACATACGTTTGAAACTTCAGGCTTAGGTGCTGCTATTAATGCTGCAATAGGGGTTGGATTGTTTGACAATTATGAAAGTGCAGTAGCATCGATGACCCATCAAGGTGAAGTTTTTACCCCGATAGCCAGTAATAAAAAAATATACGATGCTCTTTATCATAATGTTTACAAAAAAATGTATGGCAGATTAAATCCTTTATATAAAGCGATACGAAAAATTACCGGCTACCCTAAATAAAATGTCGAACTGTTAAAGCAAAATTATTTAGGAGGTGTTCAAATTACATTTTTATTCGTCATTAACCTTCGGGTTATTGCTGGAATATCAGTATAAAGGCCATCTTTAGGATCAATAAAAGTTAATTCTTCATCGATATAATCACCTTGCTGATTACCTGCATTTTCCTGTTTAATAGGCTCTATAACGTCAGAAGCAATACCTGAAGCTATAATTAAAATTTCAATTTCTGATGTTAAATTAGGGTCTAACGTAACACCAGGTACAATAAGTACTGATTTGTTAGTGATTTTTTCCCTGATATGATCAATTAACCCATTATAAGTTGATAATTTCGGTTCTGATTTACAAAACAACTGAAAGATAATTCCTTTCGCGGTATCAATCTTGGCAATAGAAACAAGCGGATTATTTAATGCTTGGTCTAATGCATCAAAAGCAAACTCTTCGCTATCAGCTTTACCAACCCCTAATATTGACTCGCCTTCATAAGACAAAATACTAGAAAAATCATTTTTATCTACATTAACATAACCGGTTTCAGTTAACATTTGCACCAACGACACAAGCAAATTTTTCAATACCTCATTACTTTGATTAAATGCTGAAAATAGCCTGACACTTTCACCTAAACCTTTTAAAAGTAAATCATTAGATAACGTAATATATGCATGCACGGGTTCTTTTATGTCGTTTATGCCTTGTAGTGCAAATTCTTTACGGCGTTCGCCTTCTGATTCAAATGGAAGTGTAACAATAGCTAAACAGTTTATATTTAGTTCACGAGCAATTCTAGCAACTAGCGGGCTTGCTCCCGTACCAGTACCACCTCCAAAACCAGCAGTGATAATAACAATGTCACTGCCTCTAATTGCATTAATTAATAATTCTTCACTTTCCTGTGCTGCTTCTAAGCCAATTTGTGGATTAGAGCCTGCACCATATCCTCGAGTAAGGTTTTCACCAATTAAAATTTTATTCTCAACGTGTAGTGAATTTAAAGCAGCAAGATCGGTATTAATTGCAATTAAATTTACACTACTAGATAAATTGTTTTCATAAAGCATGTTCACGGTATTACAACCACAACCACCAATACCAACAACGGTAATAAGTAAGTCAGGGTTAGTATGGATAAGTTCTTTCATAAATATTCCTAATCGATTATGAGGTATTTATTGAGTTTATCGCGTTCGAATATAAGAATTAATTTATCGATAGTACCCAAAATTTTTCTTCTGTAAGTCAATTTATTCCTTGGTTTATCACTCATTATAATGATCATTTTATGGATCTTCCACAACAATTAATAACTCTAGCGTTATTAATATTACTCGTGCTGTATTCATATTTTTCATAACAGAAAAATTAACCATTTTTTATTAATCAGTTCTCCTTTTAACTAAATTAAATAGCTTTTAAAAGAAGTAAATATTCACTTTTATTTTTTAGGAGTTATTAGAGTTACCCAAATAACCCTTTATAGAGTTGCCAGAGTTATTAATGTTATATAAAAAAGAGTTGTTAGGGTTATTGTTGTGTTGCGGTATAGAGTTGCAAGGGTTATCATTGGGTTTACGTAAAAAACTCCAAAAGGTAACCTATGAAATACGCAATTGTTTTTTCAAACATTCAAAATACGCAACAGTATCAAGTTATAGTGCCTGACCTACCTGGCTGTAGTGTTACGGTAGAAACGATAGATTTAGGATTAGAAAAAATAAGCCAAAGTATTAAATCTCATTTGGCTATTTTGGCGGAATATGGCGAAAAAATTCCTTCAGCAATGAGCGTGGAAAAGCATAGAAAACAATATGCAATTGATAATCCGCATACTCATATGCAAACTTTTTGGGCAATTGTTGATATTGATATAACAGCGTATTTAGGTAAGAGTCACAAAATTAACGTTACCCTGCCCGAGTTGTTAATTAAACAAATAGATGAACGAGTAAGTAAAAGCTCAGCTTATAAAACCCGTTCAGGGTTTATTGCCAGCGCTTGTTTGGTTGAGTTAGGAAAGTAAAAATTGTATAGGGTTAGATTACAGTTAGCTAACTAAGTCAGTAATGGTGCTAAATTAATGGTTTTTGCTGCGGCACTAATTTTATTATGCAAACTCATTTTAGGATCAGAATAAAAATTTACTTGTGCAATTTTGGGTATAGGCAATAATTTCTCAAGACTTTCTATATTTTCATTTAAGTTAGACATAACGCTTTCACTTGCAGTGTTTGCCACCCAAGCAATACAACGTAAACCATCCGCAATAATTGCTTGGTAAGTTAATAATGCATGATTCAAACAACCAAGCTTCATGTTTACAACTAGAATAACGTTTTGCTTTGTGTTGATAGCAAAGTCAGATAAAAATAAATGGGGACTTACATTGAGATCAAGTGGTAATCGCCACCCTCCTGCGCCTTCGGTTAAATTAATATCTGCCCTTATTAACAACATTCGTTTGAAGCCTTGCTCTACAGCTTTTAAGCTTAATGGATAGTTAACACGAGTAGCAGCAATGTGCGGTGCAATTGCGTCAATTAATGCAATAGGATTTACCTCGCTGATGCTTTGATCACAATTAGCAAATTCACTAAGTAACTGAGCATCTTCATTTATTAATGTGCCATTAACTTGTTGGCATCCCGCAGCAATCGGTTTGTAAACAGCAACTCTATTACCTGTATTAATAAGTGCCTGTGTTAAAGCACAAGCAATAAAGGTTTTGCCAGCATCAGTATCTGTTGCAGTAATAAAATAATTTTTCATGGATATTTTTCACGGATAGAGTGATTAAGTTTTATTGAATTGTTATTTTGGATTATTTAATTTAACAACCAAGCCTGAATATAAACAATAAGTGGCAGGATAAATACCATCAGGTTGAACAAATTGTTGATAATGATCTGTCATAGCAAACCATTTATCCTTACCTGATAAACCACGATTTTTTTTATTTGCCAAATGATTAGCCCCCAAGCCTTTAAGTTCTCGAGCTAAATGAATAACATTTTTATACTCAAGTACAATGTCTTGACACTTATGTTGAAGTATTTGTGAATATTCTGTATTAAAAAAACCTTCTAGCTGTTTTTCTGTTTTAAAATCAATAACATGTTGATCATTATCAACCAAGCGCCATGATGATTTTAACTCATACAAGGTTCCATCAACTAATGTGGTAAATATAATTAAACCACCAGGTTTTAACACCCGCAACATTTCTTTAATTGCATTATCAAGCGGCTCACACCACTGAAGAACAAGATTAGAATAAATAAAATCAATACTTTCATCTTGTAGGGGAATTTTATGGGCGTCGGCATTAAGCCACAGAATGTTGTGATTTCTACAGTTTTTAGCAAATTTAAGCATAGCTTTAGAAAAGTCTAAACCGATCACTTCCTTGTAAGATGTAGATAATAAATCTGTAAAAAAGCCAGTACCTGATCCTAAATCAAGCACACGAAGATCATTTTTATTAGGTAACCAAGGCATTAAATGTTTGCCTGAATATCGCTGTAATCGAGCGGAAACATCATAAGATTTACTAGCAGAACCAAAACTTTCAGCTATTTTAAGCTGATTTTCTTTATGTACTTTAGTGGTGATCATCTATATGAGCGCCTTATTTAAGCATTGTGCTAGAAGTTTGATTTCATTAACATTATGATTGGCACAAATGGTTACGCGTAACCTAGAAGTACCTACAGCAACCGTTGGTGGACGAATAGCTGTTAGCCAAAGACCTTGCTTTTTTAATTTTTCGCTTACTTCAAGCGATCTTTGTTCATTGCCAATAATTATAGCGTGAATTGACGAATCTGATGGAACAATTTTAATATTACCATTAAGTTCATTAATGAACAGCTGACTTAACTCAACTATTTTATCCCGACGCCATTTTTCTTGTTGAATTAATTCAATGCTTTGAATAGTCGCCCATGCAATTGCAGGAGAAATTGCTGTTGAGTAAATATAGTGCCGAGCAAAGTTAATTAAATAATCATGCAATACTTCGTTACATGCCAAAAAAGCCCCGCTAGTAGCGATTGCTTTTCCCAGTGTCGCCATAATAATATGGCATTCAGAATCGCCTTTTAAAACACTGCTACTTCCCTGACCTTGATTGCCTATTAAGCCAATACTGTGTGCATCATCTAAGTAAAGCCAAGCATTGTGCTGTTTGGTTAAGGCTTCTAGTCTCGTTAATTTAGCTTGATCGCCATCCATACTAAAAATGCCTTCAGAAGCAATAAGTTTATTAGGCGAATCATTCAGAGATAATAATTGAGCGAGCTGCGCCATATTATTATGGGCAAATCGTTTTACGCTAGCTTTACTTGCATAGGCTCCATCAATCATGGACGCATGAGAAAGCTTATCAAGAAAAAAATGTGTTTTACTCTGATTTATCGTTTGCCCCAGTGTTTTAAAAATAGCTTCATTAGCGGCAAAACCACTGGAAAACAATAAACATCTAGGTTTATTCAACCATTCACAAATTTTATCTTCTAATGCTTTATGAGCATAATTAAAACCTGTAACTAAATTTGAAGAACTTGAACATATACCAAATTTATCGATTCCCTCTTGCATGGCTTGATTAATTTTAGGATGATTATTTAAACCTAAATAATCATTTGACGAAAAATTAATGTAGGTTTTTCCATTCATCACAATTTTTGTATTTTGTGGTGGGCTGTCAGTATTCACTTGTTGTATACAAACTCGCTGTCTGTAACGAGATGCGTTTTTTTGTACAAGTAAATTGTCATTGATAAATTCAAATGCCATTCAATATATTCTTTTCGGGCTTATTTGTTATTGATTGTTTATTTTAATATGCGGCTTAACTAGTCGCTTCGTAAAACAGCTCTTTATGTTGCTCATTAACTAAAGCTGTTTTTAATATTTTATCTTGCTGTTGGCTGTCATCAATTATTGTCTCAGTATTAATGCCAAGTTTATTAAATAATTGAATGTCCTTATCTGTTTCAGGATTTTCAGCCGTCAATAGCTTACAACCATAAAAAATAGAATTAGCACCTGCAAGGAAGCATAATGATTGCATTTGTTCATTCATAGCTGAACGGCCTGCTGATAAACGTACATGAGACTTTGGCATCATAATACGAGCGACAGCGATACAACGAATAAAGTCAAAACTTTCTAAATCGTCAACATCGGCCAATGGCGTACCTTCTACTTTTACTAACATATTAATTGGTACACTTTCAGGCTGCTTAGGTAAGTTGGCTAATTGCACTAACAAAGACGATCGATCAACTGCTGTTTCACCTAAACCAACTATACCACCACTACACACTTTCATGCCTGCGCTACGTACATGCTCTAAAGTATCTAATCTGTCTTGATAAGTACGTGTAGTAATGATTTGATTATAATGTTCTGGCGACGTATCAAGATTATGATTATAGTAGTCTAACCCTGCATCTTGTAATTGTTTTGCTTGATTTTCATCTAACATGCCTAATGTCATACAAGACTCCATACCTAAGGCTTTTACCCCTTTGATCATATCTAGCACAATAGGCATATCACGTTCTTTAGGATTTCGCCAAGCTGCCCCCATACAAAAACGTGTTGAGCCCATCGCTTTTGCTTTTTCTGCCGCTTCTAATACTTTTTCTACTTCGAGCAATCGCTCTTTTTCTAAATTTGTTTTATTACGTGCACTTTGAGAGCAGTATTTACAGTCTTCAGGACATGCTCCTGTTTTTATAGATAACAATGTACTCACTTGTACTTCGTTAGCATTAAAATGTTGACGATGAATTGTTTGCGCCTTAAACATTAAATCATTAAAAGGTAGGTTAAATAACGCCTGAACTTCAGCTAAGGTCCAATTATGACGAACAGTAGCATTGTCTGAATGTGTGGTAGAAGAAATAACAGCTTGTGACTCTACTTGTGACATAGAAAACTCGTTTGCATCTGGTAAAATTAGCAGGTAGTCTAGCGGTCATAATTTTTATGTCAACAAAGAAAAATAGAATTGGCTTACATATGAGCAATAAACAACCACAACAATCTTTAGATTTACTCGAATTTGATAAAAAACACGTATGGCACCCTTATACATCAATGTCATCGCCCTTACCTGCTTATTTAGTTGAAAGTGCTGAAGGGGTATATCTTAACTTGGCAAACGGTGAATCGGTAATAGACGGTATGTCATCTTGGTGGTCTGTTTTACATGGTTATAACCACCCTAAGTTAAATGCCGCATTAATTGAGCAATCAACGAAAATGTCGCATGTTATGTTTGGTGGTTTAACACATTCTAGCGCTATTGAATTATGTAAAAAACTTGTGCAATTATCACCCAAAGAATTAGATAAAGTATTTTTGTCTGATTCGGGTTCAGTTAGTGTTGAAGTAGCAATAAAAATGGCATTTCAGTATTGGCATAGCAAAAGCTTTCCAAATAAAACCAAGCTACTCACTATTCGTAATGGTTACCATGGTGATACCTTTGCTGCCATGTCTGTATGTGACCCTGTTACAGGTATGCATCAAATTTTCGACAAGGTATTGATGAAAAACATATTTGCCCCTGCACCAACCATAAGTTTCCATGAACAATGGCATGAAAATGAACTAGATGAGTTAAAAAATCTATTTAAACACCACCATCATGAACTTGCTGCTTTTATAATTGAGCCAATTGTACAAGGTACTGGTGGAATGCGTTTTTATCACCCTGCCTATTTAAAAGCCTGTAGAACTTTATGTGATCAATATAATGTATTATTAATCGTTGATGAAATAGCAACAGGGTTTGGCCGTACGGGTAAACTTTTTGCTTGTGAATGGTCTGAAATTAGCCCTGATATTATGTGTTTAGGCAAAACATTAACGGGCGGTTACCTTACTTTAGCGGCAACACTTTGCACTAGTGAAATAGCAAAAACGATTAGTCATGGTGAAGCGGGTTGTTTTATGCATGGCCCTACTTATATGGGAAATGCGTTAGCCTGTGCCGTTGCCAATGCAAGTATTGATTTATTATTTGAAAATAATTGGCAACAGCAAGTTGCTTTTATTGAGCTGATATTACAAAAATCTTTGTTACCTTTGAAAGCTCAAAGCCGTGTGAAAGATGTTAGAGTATTAGGATCTATTGGCGCGGTTGAATGTACGCAAGCGGTTAATATAGCGGTAATTCAAAAACGTTTTGTTGAATTAGGCGTTTGGATACGTCCATTTGGAACACTAATCTATATTATTCCGCCGTTAGTCATTAATGAGGCGCAGATAAAACACTTAGTTAAAGCCATTTCAACAGTACTTATGGAAGATAATTGTTTTTTTAAATAAATACCATATAACAAAGTGCATTATGCCGTTTTACTGGCACCAAGGACATGATACAAAATAAGTGATAACCAAATAAGATTAAAAGCGAGTAAAAAATATGCATTATAATTTGTGTTATCGTTGCGCCTTCTACTACGATATTTATCAATAAGAGTTGCGGCATAAATGCCAGCAGCACTAAACCAAATAATAAGATAAAGGTAACCCGTTAAAGGCGTTAGCCAAAATTTTCGTACTTCTATTTTATAATAACGTAAAACACCATAATTAGTTTCTGGCGCAACAAAATAAGAGATATAAATAGCAACCAAAAAAGCAATCCAGCTACTGATGGTTAAAATTCTTGCTAAATAAAACCAAAAATCTAACGATTTTCGGCGTTCTTTAGTGGGTAACTTTTGTGCTGCTTTCATTTAAAATTCTACTTTTAGTCATTATTTTCATAATTTACAATAATTGTTTCGTAATTTAGCAAGTTTTACTTGTTAAACATAATAGTCACGGTAACATAACCACCTTAAAAATTTCAGCAAATCTTCTAGTAATAAATAACATAAGAGGTCATTACATGTCAGTTATAGCAATTACTGATGTATTAGCAGGTAAATTCCCTGTTGATGAAACTATTACCGTTCATGGTTGGATCAGAACACGCCGCGACTCGAAAGCGGGAATTTCTTTTTTAGCTATACACGACGGCTCATGCTTTGATGCCATTCAAGCTATCGTACCAAGTGATCTTACTAATTATCAAGAAGATATTCTTAAGTTAACAACGGGTTGTTCAGTTAAAGTTACGGGCATATTAGTAGAGTCACCAGGTCAAGGTCAGTCTTTTGAAATACAAGCAACTACAGTAGAAGTGTTAGGATTTGTCGAAGATCCTGATACTTACCCAATGGCAGCTAAACGACATAGTATTGAGTTTTTACGTGAACAAGCGCACTTGCGCGCACGTACAAATATTGGTGGCGCAGTAACACGCGTTCGTAATTGCTTAGCACAAGCCATTCATAGATTTTTACATTCTAAAGGTTATTTCTGGATCAGTACGCCACTCATCACAGGCAGTGACTGTGAAGGTGCTGGCGAAATGTTCCGTGTTAGTACATTAGATATGGAAAACTTACCGCGTAACGACGAAGGTAAAGTTGATTACAACCAAGACTTTTTTGGAAAAGAAACCTTTTTAACGGTATCTGGCCAACTTAACGTTGAAACATATTGTAACGCGTTATCTAAAGTATACACTTTTGGACCAACTTTTAGAGCTGAAAACTCTAATACTTCTCGTCACTTAGCTGAGTTTTGGATGGTTGAACCTGAAATTGCCTTTGCTAATTTAGCTGATGCTGCAGATTTAGCTGAAGAAATGCTTAAGTATGTATTATCGGCCGTTCTTGAAGAACGTCCTGATGACATGGCTTTCTTCCAACAACGGGTTGATAAAACAGTTATTGAACGTTTAAATTCAGTGATTAACACTGAATTTGTTCGCCTTGATTACACCGATGCAATCACTATTTTAGAGAACTGTGACAAACAGTTTGAAAACCCTGTTTCGTGGGGCGTTGACTTAAATTCTGAACACGAACGTTATTTAGCTGAAGAGCACTTTAATGGTCCTGTTGTTTTACAGAACTATCCAAAAGATATTAAATCTTTCTATATGCGTCTAAATGATGACGGAAAAACCGTTGCTGCAATGGATATTTTAGCGCCAGGTATTGGTGAAATTATTGGTGGTAGTCAACGTGAAGAACGTCTAGATGTTTTGGATAGTCGTTTAGATGAAATGGGTTTAGATGTTGCTGATTATGGTTGGTATCGAGATCTTCGTCGTTATGGTACTGTGCCTCATTCAGGTTTTGGTTTAGGGTTTGAACGTTTAGTGGCTTATGCTACGGGCATGCAAAACGTACGTGACGTAATCCCTTTCCCAAGAACACCAAATAACGCTGCATTTTAGTGTAGATTTTTTGTGAGTTAATAGTTAATGAATGATCTTTGTAATTATTAACTCACAACTTAATGTTTTTATAATATTGTAAAAAATAAATTTTTATTTCCAATAACTCACTTTATGATCGAAACTCTTCGTGGGTTTTAACACTTGCTCCCTGCCAGGTGTTCCAATGTATAAAAAACCAACAAGATCGTCTTGTTCTGCTATTCCCAATCCCTGCTTTATTTGTTCATTATAAGCAAATCCTCCCGTGCGCCAAACTGCGCCATAACCTAAGCAAAATGCAGCCATTTGCATAGCATGAGCACAACAGCCTGCCGTAATTAGTTGCTCTTGCAAAGGTACTTTTTCATGTGCACAGTATTGAGTACTAATAACAATAACCATCGGTGCACGAAATGGTTTTTTAGCAATTTTTTCTAGTTCAATATTTTCTTTATCACTACTAACAACGAATAAATCACTTAATCGTTGCAAACCATTATCTGTTATCACAGTAAAATACCAAGGCTGTAAGCAAGCGTGATCGGGCACACGCATTCCCGCGGCCAAAATCTGTTCAAGCGCTTCCCCGCTTGGTGCTGGGGAAATAAGAAAGGGTGTAGATTGTCGTTGAAGAAGTAACTCAATAGCAGTCATAGAAAATAGTATTAATAATTAAAGATAAAACCAGTGTATAACGATGTGTTAAATTGCGCACTAATTAATATGAGAATTACTTGACTTAATAAGATTTCAACAGCATTATTTAACTAATCACTAAAGTATTACAAACAACATTAACTTAATCCTGTTAATTCTTTTAAATTTTATTAAACAAAACTGATTTATGATGAATGTTTATATCGCTAAGCACGCTGGAATGCTCACACGACGCCTTATTATGTCAACAAATTGTTGGCAAAATCTGGCCTTTCGTTTGTGGCCAACGTATGCGGAGCATTTAAGTTAACTATGTAATAATTTCGATTAACTCAATACTTTATTTAAAGCCGCAGAATTCACCTTTTGCGGCTTTTTTGTTTTTTTTGAACATAAAATTTCGTCAAAGACTCGGCAACCAATAGCAATTAACAAGGAGTATAAAATGCAAGTATCAGTTGCCTATATGGCGGTACTATTAATTTGGTCAACAACACCATTAGGGATTGTATGGAGTAGCGAATCTATCAACCCGACTATGGCGGTTTTATTACGCATGTTAATCGCCGTTATATTAGGAAGTATGATAATTTTTATTCGTAATATAGAATTACCATGGCATAAACAAGCCATTCGCCTATATGCTTTTTCAGCACTAGGTATTTTTGGCGGAATGTCGTTTTCTTACCTTGCAGCAGGATATTTATCTTCAGGAATTTTATCGTTAATCTTTGGTTTAGCACCTGTTTTTTCGGCTATTTTAGCCCGTAGAATACTTGCAGAACCTAAAATATCAGTTGTAAAAAAACTATCTATGTTGTTGTCTTTCATTGGTTTAGGTTTTGTTTGTGCTGACAATTTTTCTTTAGCTAACAATAGTATTTATGGGTTGGGTTATGTATTAATTGCCGTATTTTTGTTTAGTTTAAGCGGCGTATTAGTAAAGAGTGTTTCACTTGCCATTCACCCAATGGCTACCACAGTGGGAGCACTATCATTATCAATACCACTGTTTATTGCTAATTGGTTAATACTTGATGGCAGTATTGATATTAGCCAATGGCAACCACGTTCCATATGGGCAACCATCTATTTAGGTGTATTTGGGTCATTAATTGGTTTTTTTGCCTATTTTTTTGTATTGCAAAGGTTAACAGCAAGTACAGTTGCACTAATTACGCTGATCACGCCAGTAATCGCATTAACTTTAGGGGCTGTACTTAATGATGAAATCATTCATCATCAATTAATTTTAGGGGCAATTTTGGTAATATCAGGGTTGGCTATTTATCACTGGGGAGAAATGATATTTAAAAAGATAAAAATCAATGCACGTGTAACAACTTGCTCTACTAAAGAATAAAGCGAGTAACCTGATTAGTTGATCGACATTAATAAATTACGTTTTTATAGTTAACTTTTTAGATAAAAACGTATTTATTTACAATCTAATGATCAATTTGCTTTTTGATTAAGGTAATATAGAGTTCATATTTTCAACTGTTATAACTATTTTTTATGAATGCATTATTCAATCTATTTAAGCTTATTTTTTCAGGTATTTGGCGTTTATTTACCCTGACTCGTTCGATAATTCTCAATGTAATTTTTATCATCTTTATTATTGGTTTTATAGCTATGATAAGTGCCGATTCTGAACGAATTATTGTGCCTGATAAAACAGCATTAGTACTAAACCTAACAGGTGATTTAGTTGAACAAAAACATGAAGTAAACCCTTTTGATACATTGCTTATTGAAGCTCTTGGTGAAAAGGAAGAAAATCCTGAAGTTTTATTAGCCGATGTGCTTGACGTTATCTCAAGTGCAAAAACTGATGATCGAGTACAATTATTAGTTTTGCAAGTTCAAGGCTTAAAATCTGCAGGTTTGTCCAAGTTGCAAGATGTGGGTGCCGCGCTGATAGATTTTAAAACCTCGGGTAAAAAAATAATTGCTTTGGGTGATCAATACACACAAGATCAATATTATCTTGCTAGTTATGCTGATGATATTTGGTTAAACCCTCAAGGCTTTATGTTACTTGATGGTTATGGTCGATATAATATGTACTTTAAATCTGCATTAGAAAAATTAGCAATTAATCAGCATATTTTTCGAGTTGGTACATTTAAGTCAGCCGTGGAACCCTTTTTACGCGATGATATGTCTGATGAAGCGAAAACCGCTAACAAGTTATGGCTGAATGATTTATGGCTGCAATATAAACAAGATGTTGCTAAACAACGAAACATAGATATTGAAAACTTTGACGAAAGCATTAATGATTTAGTCTCAAAATTTACTAAAGCAAATAGCAGTTTTGCTCAATATGCCCTAGCTAACCATTGGGTAGATCAATTAAAAACACGCGATCAAATGAGAGATTCATTAATAAAGTTGGTTGGTAAAAATAGTAAAGAAGACAGTTACAGCCATATTGGCTTTAAAGATTATTTAGCTGTAAATACATTAAACACAAAACTTGAGCAATTACATCAATTGCCATCAGATAAAATTGCGATCATTGTTGCCAAAGGGACTATTTTAGATGGCGTACAAAAACCAGGCACAATAGGTGGCGACTCTACAGCACAATTATTGCGTAAAGCACGTCATAACAATCATGTAAAAGCTGTTGTACTACGCGTTGATAGCCCAGGAGGTAGTGCTTTTGCTTCTGAAATTATTCGTCAAGAAATTGAATTATTAAAAGCGTCAGGAAAACCTGTTGTTGCTTCAATGGGTACTTACGCTGCTTCAGGCGGTTATTGGATTTCAGCTCCTGCAGATAGAATTTATGCATCCCCGTCTACCATAACAGGCTCTATTGGTATTTTCGGTATGATGATGACTTTTGAAGATTCATTAAGTAAATTAGGTATTTATACTGATGGTGTCGGTACTACCGATATTTCAGGGTTTGGCCCTACTCAACCTTTAACCGAAGGTATGGCGCAATTATTTCAATTGAGTATTAATAAAGGTTATCAAGATTTTATTACGTTAGTGGCAGAAAACAGAAACATGACATTAGCGCAAGTAGATGCCATTGCTCAAGGCAGAGTATGGTCTGGTAAAAAAGCGAAAGAATTAGGGTTAGTTGACGAATTGGGCAATTTAACTGATGCTATTGTTGCTGCCGCAGACCTTGCTCAATTAGAAGAATATGACACCTTATTAATTGAAAAAGAGCTATCTGAACGTAATAAAATCATTCAGAAAATGATGGGAGAAGCCCAATCATTTATTACTGCTGGAACAAGTTTATATACTAATAGCGAATTAACGACACCTGCAAGCGTCAATGCTAAACCAATAACACAGTTTATTTCACAGCTACAAAATGAAATAACTAAAATGAATCAATTTAATGATCCCCAAGGTATATATACCCTTTGTTTAGCCTGTGGAGTTAAGTAGAGGTGAATAATAGGAAAAGAATTTATGTTGCCTATACTGGCGGCACTATTGGTATGAAAAAAAGTGACCATGGCTATATACCTGTTGACGGTCACTTAACAGAATCAATTAATGCTTTGCCTGAATTTCATCGTGATGAAATGCCCACGTTCACGATTAATGAATACCAACCTTTAATTGACTCATCAAACATGACACCAAGTGATTGGCAACATATTGCTGATGATATTAAACAACATTACGATGACTACGATGGTTTTGTTGTATTACATGGTACAGATACCATGGCATATACCAGTTCTGCGTTATCATTTATGTTTGAGAATTTAAATAAACCTATTATTGTTACAGGTTCACAAATTCCACTAAGTCAGTTGCGATCTGATGGTCAAGTGAATGTTCTTAATTCACTATATATTGCAGCCAACTACCCTATTAATGAAGTAGGGTTATTTTTTAATAATAAACTTTATCGAGGTAATCGTTCAATTAAAGCCTACGCCGATGGTTTTAATGCTTTTGATTCCCCCAATATGTCACCATTACTTGAAGCGGGTATTAACATAAGTGTGATTGCTGGCGAAGTATCAAATAATACAGAATCTGCACCAAGCGTTATTGTGCGCAGCATAACACCGCAACCTATTGGCGTTGTTCATTTATATCCAGGTATTAGCAGTGACGTAGTAGAAAATGTTATTAGACAACCAGTAAAAGCCTTAATTTTACGAAGTTATGGTGTTGGCAATGCACCTCAAGATTCCGCATTACTCACTTGTTTAAGTAAAGCTAAAGAACAAGAAATTATTGTAATTAATTGTAGTCAGTGTATTAAAGGTAAAGTGAATATGTCAGGTTATGCAACTGGCAATGCTCTAAGTCTAGCAGGTGTTATTAGTGGACATGACATGACACTGGAAGCAACATTGACAAAATTACATTACCTGCTGAGTCAAAACCTAAGTTACCATGAGATTTGTCATTTGATGGAAGAAAATTTACGCGGTGAATTAACGGTATAACTTGGCTTGTATTGCTTGGTAATAAAAAGGGGTAATAAATTACCCCTTTTTAAAACAAATACACTTTTGCTAATACTTATTAAATATATATTCTTTTTAATCTTGCAAGTAATGCTACGTCGGTAATTTCTAACTTACCTAAACTTAGCCAATCAATAAAGCCTTGCTCTAAATCAATAGCGTCTGACGTCTGCATTTGTTCTTGCATTAAACTAACCTGCACTGCCATTCTTTGCTTAGCATATTCATCTGGTGATGGCACTTGTGCTAGAATTTCAAGCGCTAAAGTTTTTTCAACGCGTGATGAAATTGTTGCTTGCGTTGTAACAGAACACTGTTCTACCAAACGCTTTTGCCAAAAGCTCGTTAGATTTTTGTATTCAGGGTCATTTACAATATTATCTGCCGTTATTTCGCTGTCTTGTTGAGCTATTTTGTCAAGTAATTTAAAAATACTCTGCCAACTCTTATTTTCTTGTTCTGCGTTTATTTGTTTTATTTTCTGATTGATCTGCTCAATAAAACCTTCAACTTTTGAGGCCACAGATTTAATCACTGGTTTATTAGCAATAACTTGATTTAATAGCACATTGGCTTGCTCTTTAGCATGAATAAAGCTAGATTTTTCATGGTTAGTTACTGACACATCATTAATACTCGCTTCAATCACTGCAAGTGATAAAAGAAAATTCTCTGATGCTTGTGATAATTCGGCTTGTTGCTCTGATTTAGCTAGGTCACGTTTAGCAAATACTTGATCGTTTATCGACCTAAATTTTTGCCATAATTTAGATTCTTGATGAGAACCAGCAAAACCAATATCACGCCATTGCAGCTGTAGCTGTTTAATATTTTCAATTGCTTTATAAATATCGTCAGAGGCTAATTGTTGTTCAGCCTCCACTATTAGCGCTTGTTTGTTCATACCATTGGCATCATGAAATGCTTTAATTGCTTTTTTAATTGGTTGTATTGCATTTTTAAATGCTTTTAATAATTTTTGATATTCATGTCTATCAACTTCTCCAGCTTGTTGCCATCTCTGCTGTAACTTATTTAACTTACCGTCTAGCGCTTTATAATCAATAGATAAGTTGTTTAACTCATTGCTATGGGTCTCAGTAAATGACTCTGCTAACTTCATTGCATCGTTAACAATATTATTTCGTGTAACTAAATGCAAAGCACGTAGCTTTTCTTGCTCTGCATAAAATAATCGACAAGGCGCAAATGCTTGTTCGCAAGCTAAGTTAAATTGTTCATTTAAGTCTTTATCAATGGTTTCATCTGCATGCCCTAATGAATTCCATACTTTGCGGTAATATTTAACTTTATCAGCTTGCGCATTTGGATCATCTAGCGGTGTATTTACCAAAGCATTAACTTCTATTAATAATTCTTGTTTACGTGGCGTTGCTATGTAATGTTCCCAGTCGCTAATTTCAGCGATTTTATTACTTACATTATCAAAATCACGTTGTAATTGTTGCTGTTGTTGCACAGACAATAAAGTAATGGTTTGACTCACACCTTTAAACAAACCAAAACAAACTTTATATTTTCCGCTAGCAAGCAGGCGTTTTAAATCATGTAATTTTTTCTTGTTTTTTTCAAATAACTGTCTTTGTTCTTGCTGTAATGGCTGTAGGCCATTTTTCCACATGGTAGAAATTTCTTTTTGTGCATCGATGATCGATTGAGGTAACACGCCCTGTGCTTTCTTATTAATGGTTTTATAACTGGCCAACCAATCATAATAGGTTTGTTGACGGTCATTTAGTTCATTCAAATTTTGCGGTAAAGTCAGTTGCGAAATTTTAGAAATAAGATACGTTGCCTCACTCACTGATTCGGCAATTTCAGGCAGTTGAGTTAATCTTTTCTCTAATTGCGTTGTTTTTTGTAAAAACTCTTTTTGTTCAGCCGCATTAAGAACACTCGTAGTTATATCTTCACGAAGTTGGTTTAATTGCTTTGAAAACTCGTTTTGATTGATAAGTTCGCTTTCAGTGTTTTCACCTTCAAAAACAGCAGTAGTTATTTGCTGATTTAGTGATGTGAGCACACAATTAAAACCTTTTTGGGCATTTTGTTTATCTTTAAGCAACTTCTCTGCAATTTTTGCTTGGTGATAAGCTTCTGCTTTGGGGGCAAAAATTTGTTCAAGTTGAGTTGTTATTTTGTTGTATTTACTTAACAACATATTTTGTTCATCTTCAGACAAACAACTTATGTCAGCTATAGAGCTTTGCCATTGCTGCTCTAAATCAGCTTTACTTGTTATATATTGGCCATAGCTTGATTGATCTTTTAAAGCTAACAACTTTGAAAGAATTAATTGATTTTGTTTCAATAACCTTTTCGGTTTTTCAAGTGCTTCTGTTATTAACGAAAGACGGTTGTCAATGATCTGACACACCTCATCATTAACAGCTTTTTTATTGAGTTTTGTTAACAAAGCAATATCGTTTAGTTCATCTAATTGCAATGATAATAAATTCTTTTGTACTTCCCCTGATTGTTTTTTAGTAAAAACTTGCATCAATAATTGGCTGATATTTTTCTTATGAACAAGCACTTCAAACAATTTAACAACCATAACGGGGTCTACTTCATGCTCTAGCCAAAACTTTAGCAATGAAAGATTAGATGACTTATCTTTTTCATTATTCGTTAATTGAACTAAAAAAGCCTGTTTTTTATCTAACGATAAAGAAATATTATGTTTTCCAGATAAAATCTCTTGAATTTGCCCTGTAGAAAAATCTTGTACTGATTTATTATCATTAAGGATACTTGCTTCATAATACGCATCAAAACTATTAAGTTTTAATAATACAGCTCTACGCACTAGTTCATTAGTATCATTATTGAGCATTGAGAATATAATGGTTTTATCATCATCATTCTCAATATTTAATTCTTCATTAATAGCGGAAATTCGAATATTGCTGTCTTTATGCTGCCAGTTATTTTTACTTTTAAAAAAATTGAAGATCATGGAAAGTCACATTTTGAAGGTTAATAAACACACCGATCACTCTACGAATACGAAGATTCGTGAGATAAGCTAATTGTGATTATTATAAATTAGTAAAGTGAGCTATATCGCTCTGTACCGACGGTTCATTGTCGGTACTCGGTTTAACGCAAGGTGTAATAGGTGTATCTTTCGCTGCCGATGAAAACTCAGATTTTAATTGGCGTTTATTTTTGTGAACCATTTGCCCATCACTACCTATCGTTAGCATTTCATCACAATTTAAATGTTTTGCTTGATAAGCCATTGTTAATTGCAAAGCGGTATCACGCTGTGCTTGTTCAACAAGAGTACCTTCTGGCCATTTGCCAGTTTCAGCCGCACACTTCAATCGTAAATACATTTCTTCTGGCATATGTTCAATTGTGCTGTGTAAATTCATAATAAACTCATATTATTTTTGACGTTTAAAGAAAAGTAATTTTATGCGCATAACAATATACATAATAAAACCGATAATGGTACTTGCCATCGCCAAGGTATGCTGCCATGTCCCTTGTTTAACGTTGTCCCAAAACATAAATAAGAAACCACCACAAAATAGTAGCATGGCAATAAAGGAATAGTTCATTAATCGCTGTCCTTGTTTTATGCGATTAACATGATTTAGGTTGGCTATTTTATCGCCGTCTAATGCTTGTAGAGATAAACCACAATGGTTACATTCTTTGGCTTTATCTGATATTTTTTTTCTGCAACTAGGGCAATTTATTACTGCCATATGAATAAACTTCTACAGTGCTATATTTTTCCAATATTCTACCTTTTTTCAGGCAAAAAAAAACGTCTTGTAAGACGTTTTTTTCGTATTATTTAGATTAAAAACAAGCTATGACATATTAATATCACTACCTTTAGATTTCGCTATACGCTTTTCCCAGAAAACAGCATTTTTTATTCCTAATTTTTGAGGATCAAATGTGTATTTTTCAACATTCGCTCTTTGTTGTTCTTCGTAATCGTGCAATGCTTTTATTGCAGGTTTAGACATAAAGAAAAGAATGATAATTCCAATAATATTTAGCCAAGCCATTAAACCAACACCAATATCACCAAGTCCCCATGCAATATTAGCCGCTTTAACTGTTCCGTAAAAAGTGGCACTCATTATGACAACTTTCAACATAAACACAGCGCCTGGAATATTAAAAGTGCGTTTAATGTAATAAATATTATTCTCAGCAATAAAGTAATAGGCCAAAATAGTTGTGAAAGCAAAAAAGAATAATGCTAAGGCAACAAATGGTCGACCTACGCCAGTAAAGACACTGTCTACGGCTAATTGAGTAAATGCTGGGCCATTAGCGGCAACATCCATAGCAACATTTTGAACGATAAAAGTATCACCCATGCCGTGTACATTGTATGTGCCCGTAATAATAATCATAAAAGCGGTTGCAGAACACACAAATAAGGTATCAATATAAACAGAAAATGCTTGTACTAACCCTTGTTGCGCTGGATGTTCAACCTCTGCTGCAGCTGCAGCATGAGGACCTGTACCTTGACCCGCTTCATTAGAATAAACACCTCGTTTAACACCCCACCCGATTGCCGCGCCAAAGCCCGCCATTGGGGTAAAGGCATCACCAATAATTAGCATAAAGGCATGAGGCAATGCCGTGATATTTAGCCCAATAATAATTAGTGAAATTAAAATATAGGCTAAGGCCATAAAGGGTACAACTATTTGTGTGAAGTTTGCTATACGTTTAATACCACCAAAAATAATAAAGCCAAGCAACAAAACAATACCCGTTGCCGTATATAACTTTGCATAACTAATGACACCAATAGTGGTATTTATAGTACCTGAATTTGAAAATACTTGTTCTATTGCTGTACCGATAGTGTTTGACTGTACCGTGGGTAATAAGATGCCAGTAGCAAGAATAGTGGCAATAGCAAAGATCCATGCATACCATTTTTGCCCCATTGCTTTTTCAATATAGTAAGCAGGTCCACCATAGTATTTACCATCATGCTCTTCTTTATAAATTTGTGCGTTAGCTGACTCAATATAAGCTGTTGCTGCACCAAAGAAAGCAACGATCCACATCCAAAATACAGCTCCAGGTCCGCCAAAACCAATGGCAGCAGCAACACCTGCTATATTACCAGCGCCAACACGCCCTGATAATGAAACAGCAAGTGCTTGAAAAGATGAAATCCCTTTTCTTGAACTTTTACCTGACATTAATAAGCGCCACATTTCAGAAAATTGGCGTAATTGTACAAAGCGAGTTACTACTGTAAAAAATAGTCCAGCCCCTAAGCACAAATAAATAAGGGCACTGCTCCATATATAACTGTTAATTGTATTGACTAAATCTTGCACTAAAACTTCCTCATTATTTTTATATTATATTATTTTATTTGCTGTCATTAAGTGTGTTGACATAGTATTCAATAATTAAATTAATTATGTCTTTGTAAATCATTCATAAGTCAATGCTAAAACTTAACTACAATTATACTGCTCGGGTGTAATCCGACAAAAAAGGGTAATTAATTACCCTTTATATTGTCACAGATAGATGAACAAAATGCTTAAGCACTAGGACTAACTTTTTATCTTAAATCATCTATCATATGATAGATACCTGTTAAGAAATCACGTCCTAATAAGCTGCTTCTAATATCTGACCAACCCATACTATAATCAGGCAATAAATCATTGTCTTTAAATGGCATTTCGATAGTATAAGCTAAACACTTAAATTGATTACCAACCCAATTTGTACCAACAGTTGGGTTGGCTTTACCAGGCTCATCTTTATCATAACCGCGTTCATCTTGAAATTCAGGCGTTAATGATAATAAAATGGCTTTAAATTTATCTTCAAGTGCTTTGTGTCGTTCATTATAATTTACAACGCCTTCACAACCTGCTAAAAAATTTACGGGGAGTGCTTCGTCACCATGAACATCTAAAAACATATCAATGCCTGTTTCAAACATTTTTTCACGTACCAAAAATACTTCAGGACTACGCTCCATACTTGGTTCTAGCCACTCTCGGTTTAAGTTGGTGCCCACCGCATTAGTGCGCAAGTGACCACGAACACTTCCATCAGGATTCATATTAGGCACAATATAAAACACAGCTTTGTTTAAAAGTGAACGGGCAACACCATCATCTTCGTCAAGTAAACGATCTAAGAAGCCTTCAATAAACCATTCTGCCATGGTCTCGCCAGGATGTTGGCGTGCAGTTAACCAAATAACACGCTTACCTTCGCCCTCTTCCCCAACTTTAAGTAAACTAATATCTCGGCCATCTAAGGTTTGTCCTAACACTTGTAACTGACAATCTAAATGCATTTGCGCATTGTGTAATAAGTCTTGATGGCGTTCATAACTATAAGGAGAGAAATAAGCAAAATACACTGAGTCGTATTCAGGTGTTAACGTAATTGTTAGTTTTTCACCATCGTAAGTCGTGGGAACACGAAACCAGTGATCACGATCATAAGACGCTACCGCTTGATAATCTTTCCACCCTTCTACATAGGCTGATTTACCAGCATTTATTATATGAAGTACATGTTCTTTACGCTCTTGAATTGGCGTAACATCTGTCTGTAATTTAAAATGAAACCATTGATAAAATTCAGATTGATTGTCGTGTTTTATTTCTAGTTGAATATTGCTTGCATCACTTGCATTAATAACACGAATGTTACCGCTATCAAAGTTGTCAGAAATTTGCATGAAAAAGGTACCTGTTTCTTTTGTGCCAAGTAAATCATGGCACATAATAAATTAAAAATACAAAAACAGTGTACACAAACATTGCTATTTAAACCACAATGAACACTATAAAGATCTCAAGTAAAGGCCAAGCTCTGAAGAAAACCCCATAGACTTCCTAATAACAAAATTATCTTCGCTTATTACGTAGTAACTTGGGTACGCTGAAATTGAAAAAGCCTTTTTTATTTTTTCATTACCGAGCGCTATTGGAAACGTAAGCTCGTGTTCTTGTGTAAAATCTATTACATCCTGTTTATTAACATAATCAAGTGCAACCGCAATCACATCAAGCTGAGGATTTTTTTCATACAACGCTTGTAAATTGCCAATACTGATATGGCAAATGCTACACCAAGGGGCGAAAAAATAAATAACAGTTTTTTTGCCTTGCGAATTTAATGGTATTGTTTCATCCATGATTGTTGGAACTTTTGTAAATAATAAATTATTTTCTGCTTCTACTTTCGTGTCTGTAGGTAACATATCACTTTCGCGAAAATAAGAAGCTAATTGAAATATCAAGAAAAAAATCAATGCTTGAAACAAAAGATTACGTACTGTAGATAACAAGTGTTTTCCTTAAAATAATGAATAGATTCTAAAAGATAAGACCTAAACAGTGTGATTTTATTACACAAAATAGTAATAAACCTGAGTTCAGGTTAATAAAAAAGCTACTAGCAAAATACTAGTAGCTTTCAATTTCACATACTGCAGAAAATAGATATGTTATTAAAACAGTGTGACTTAAACATTCTTCATTAATTAACTAATATTAGTTAAACCATTCATATAAGGTTGTAATACTGTAGGAATATCAATACTACCATCAGCTTGCTGATAATTTTCTAAAATAGCAACTAAAGTTCGCCCTACTGCTAAGCCTGAACCATTTAATGTATGTAATAATTCTGGTTTGTTTGTTTCACTACTACGATAACGTGCTTGCATTCGACGTGCTTGGAATGCACCCATATTTGAACAAGAAGATATTTCACGATAAGTATTTTGTGCTGGTAGCCACACTTCCAAATCAAAAGTTTTTGTAGCGCTAAAGCCAACATCACCACTGCACAATGCCATTGTGCGATAAGATAGCTCTAGTTTTTCAAGAATTGCTTCTGCGTGTGCTGTTAATTCATCTAATGCTTTGAACGAATCTTCAGGTTTAACTAATTGAACCATCTCTACTTTGTCAAACTGATGTTGACGAATAAGACCACGAATATCTCGGCCGCCTGAGCCTGCTTCACTGCGGAAACATGGGGTATGAGCCGTCATTTTTATCGGTAATTCAGCTTCTTCAACAATCTCATCACGGTACATATTCGTTAATGGCACTTCTGAGGTAGGTATTAAAGAAAACTGCTTTCCTGATAAATTAGTGTGAAATAAATCCTCACCAAATTTTGGTAATTGTCCAGTGCCATACAACGAATTAGCATTGACTAAATACGGTACATACATTTCTTGATAACCGTGTTCTTCTGTATGAATATCAAGCATAAATTGCGCTAAGGCACGATGTAACTTAGCAATTTTACCACGCATTACAGCAAAACGAGTTCCCGCAAGTTTAGCACCACTTTCAAAGTCTAACCCTTTATTTACTCCAAAACCTAAGTCAACATGATCTTTAACTTCAAAATCAAATTCACGTGGTGTACCCCAACGTTTTATTTCTACGTTGTCATCTTCATCTTTACCTTCTGGTACCGACTCGTCTAATAAATTAGGAATGGCACTGGCAATATCATTAATTTTTGCCAGTACTTCATCTTGTTCAGCTTTTGCGGCATCTAAGTCATTACCTAATTGGCTGACTTCAGCAAGTAATGGAGCAATATCTTCTCCACGAGCTTTTGCTTGACCAATAGATTTAGAACGGGTATTACGTTCATTTTGTAAATCTTGGGTTTTAACTTGAATCGATTTACGTTGTTCTTCTAACCCATTTAACGTCGCAGTATCAAGCGTGAAACCACGCTTTGCTAATTGTATGGCAATGTTATCTAAGTCTGTTCTAAGTTGTTTGGCATCAAGCATAATTATTCACGTTGTTTTAAGTTGAAAAATAAAATCTACAATAGTTGCTATTATTTCGCGATTGTGGAAACTAAGTAAAGCCCTAAAGCAGCAGCAGCGATACAAAGTGATACATTTAATAAAATATTAATAGCCGCTTTAAGTAAGTCTCCTTGTTGTATTAATAGTAAGGAGTCTAATGAAAATGTGGAAAAGGTGGTAAATGCACCTAAAAAACCAATACCTATTAAAGTTCTATGGATATTAATATCTAAAATTTCATGTTCTATTAATTGGTAAAGTATACCCATAATAAATGAGCCGATGATATTAACCATCAATGTGGCAAAAGGAAACCCCTTTCCAAGCCAATTTAGCACTAATTGCGAAATATAAAAACGCAAACTGGCCCCACATGCACCGCCAAGGGCAACAAAAGCATACAAGGTAACGTTGCTTATAGCGTTAGTCATAGCGTTGCTCCCGACTGTTTTGGTTTAATTGGGTTAAATAATCAAGCTTCTCTTTTAATTGCTTTTCTAATCCACGATCTGTTGGCTGATAAAATTGTGTATTAAAACCATTTACTTGATTATTTGATTGTTTACTTGCTTGAGCCAATGCTTCGGGGAAATAGTTTTCTCCCGCAGCAAACGCATTGACTTCATCATGTGCATAACGATAATCAACACCATGCCCTAAATTTTTAGTGATCTCACTGGTTGAGTTTTTTAAATGTTCAGGTACGTCTAGGGTTGCCGTTTGTTCCGCTAAAAATTTAGCTTGTTTAAATGCTGTATAAACTGCATTACTTTTGGGTGCTAAAGCCATATAAACTGCGGCTTGGGCAATAGCACGTTCGCCTTCGCTTGGCCCTACTCTATGAAAAGTATCCCAAGCATTGATAGCCAATTGCATCGCCCGAGGATCCGCATTACCTATATCTTCACTTGCGATAGCGAGTAAACGCCTAGCAACATAAAGGGCGTCACCACCACCTGTTAAAATTCTAGCATACCAATACAAAGCCGCGTTTGGATCTGAACCACGTACTGATTTATGAAAAGCACTTATTAAGTCATAAAAAGCATCGCCCCCTTTGTCATAAAGGGCTATTTTACTGCCTGCGACTTGCGCTATTAACTCAACCGAAATGGTGATCGTTTGCTCTTGTTCTGTTTGTCTATTTTTTGCTGCCATAATTAACGGATTTGTTAAGCTATCTAGACAATTTTCTAATAAATTAAGTAAACGCCTCGCATCGCCATCACTGCGATTGATTAAACTTTGTTTAGCATCATTATTGAGCAAAATATTTACCCGCTGCTCTGTAAATATAAATGCTAATGCTCTTGTTAATACTTGGGTTAATTCATCAGAATTGAGCTTTTTTAACGTGTATACGCGGGCACGAGATAAAATGGCTTGATTTAATTCAAATGCAGGGTTTTCGGTTGTTGCTCCAATAAAAATAATGGTGCCATCTTCAATAAAAGGTAAAAAAGCATCTTGCTGTGATTTGTTGAAACGATGTACTTCATCAACGAAAAGAACTGTTTTTGATTCTTTAGTATCAGTATTATTCGCACTATTTTGAGCCCTAATTTTAGCTTGTTCAATAGCAAGCCGAATTTCTTTAATACCTGAAGTAACCGCAGATAATCTAATCACTTTAGCATTGGCGTGTGTTGCAATAATTTCAGCTAAAGTCGTTTTACCCGTTCCTGGAGGCCCCCAAAAAATTAGTGAATGGCAATGACCTTGAAGAATAGATTGTCTAAGTGGGGAGTCGTTAGCAAGAATATGTTGCTGACCAACATAATTATCTAAATTTTTGGGGCGCATTTGTGCAGCTAAAGGCGCCACATGGGTCATAGATAAAGAAGAATCAGATGCCGTTATTGTTTCTGGTTCTAAGTCAAATAAGCTCGTTTGTTGTTGTTCATCTTCCACAATAATTACAAAAAACCTTATATTAGACTATTCAGAACGTTGATCATCAATTTGAACACCTTGCGGTACATTAAATTGAAATAAACTTGCTTCGGGTATAGTTTCATCTTCAAAATTAGTTAATGTAATATGACTTACCTGTCCTGTAGCATCTAAAAATGAAAATTGCTTTAAGTTACTTTTACCACTACTTAAATCAAATATTAACGTTAAACTTTTAATTTGACTATTAACATCTTTAGACATGATAACAAAACGCTCAATTGCTTCATCTGTTTCGAGCTCTTTGACCACGGTATATTGCTGCCACAAAGCTTCATCTTGGCTAGTGAGTAATAATATCGGCGTTTTGGCAATTGCGGCAGATAAAGAATACACACTAACTTGTTCTATCCATGGGTCATAAAACCAAACATTGTTTCCATCAGACACAATAGCAAGCTCGTCAGGCTCTGTTGTGTGCCAATTTGCTAAATTAGGTTTACTAATTGCTAATTTACCAGCACTTTGTGCTATTTTATCACCTGAAACGCTCTCAACTTCTTGGCTGAAACTAGCAGTAAAATGCGCTAAATTTGCTAGTTTAGTCCTTAACATACTTTTAGCGTCGGTTGCATCAGCGGTTAATTCTTGTTTTGCTACTTTTTGTACGCTTATTTTATTGTTAGCAATACCATTGGTAATAGTTTGCGCACTCGTGCTTATTGCTGTATTAAATACGAGCGTTAAAGCACATAACTTTATATAGTTGATGTTCATTCATTATCCGAAAATTAAGCGGTTTAATCTCTTATAGGTGGCGGTGCTAATACTTCACGTGCACCGTTATTACCTGCTGTTGATACGACACCTTGAATTTCCATTTGTTCAACAATTCTTGCTGAACGGTTATAACCAATTCTGAATTGTCGTTGAACACTTGAAATTGACACACGGCGCTTTTCGGTAACAAAGTTTACCGCTTCATCATAAAGACTATCTAATTCTTCATCTTCACTGCCTTCTGCCTGTTCACCCGGCAACAACATATCAGGATCATTACCACCAGCTAAAATCTCTTCAATATAATTAGGTTCACCGCGAGATTTCCAATCTTTAACCACAGCATGTACTTCATGATCATCAATAAAGGCACCATGAACCCGTGTTGGTACACCTGTCCCAGGTGGTAAGTACAACATGTCACCCATACCCAATAACTGTTCGGCTCCTTGTTGGTCTAATATAGTGCGCGAGTTTAACCCAGACGACACTTGGAAAGCCATACGTGTTGGAATATTTGCTTTAATTAACCCTGTTATTACATCAACTGATGGGCGTTGAGTTGCTAGGATTAAATGAATGCCAGCGGCACGTGCTTTTTGTGCAATACGGGCTATTAATTCTTCAACTTTTTTACCAACAATCATCATCATGTCCGCAAATTCATCAACAATAACAACAATACTCGGTAATTTTTCTAATAATGGCGGCGTTTGATCCAAACCATCACTTGGTTGCCATAATGGGTCAATAATTGGCTCACCCTCTTTTATAGCGCCAAGTATCTTTTTGTTGTAGCCTTTTAAATTTCTGACGCCAAGTGCTGACATGAGTTTATAACGACGTTCCATTTCACCCACACACCAGCGAAGTGCATTTGCAGCGTCTTTCATGTCGGTTACCACTTCAGCTAATAAGTGTGGAATACCTTCATAAACACTTAACTCAAGCATTTTTGGGTCGATCATGATCAAGCGCACATCTTCAGGGGTTGACTTGTATAACAAACTGACAATCATGGTATTAACACCCACAGATTTACCTGAACCTGTAGTACCTGCCACTAATAAATGTGGCATCTTCGCCAAATCAACTACAACGGGTTCACCTGCAATATCTTTACCAAGCACCATGGTTAAGGAAGAACTTGATTCTTCGAATTTTTCACATGAAATAACTTCACTTAAACGAACAATTTCTCTATGTTTATTGGGTAATTCCAAACCGATTACGGACTTACCTGGTATTACTTCTACCACACGCACACTAATAGCTGATAATGCACGAGCTAAATCTTTTGATAACGAGCTGATTTTACTCACTTTCATGCCGGGTGCTAAATCTAGTTCAAACCGAGTGATTACAGGACCAGGATAAACGGCAACGACACGCGCTTCTACTTTAAAGTCTAATAATTTAGCTTCAACTAAACGACTAACTTGTTCTAATTCTTCTTGATTTATCGGATTTTTAGCCTTATCAGGACGATCTAATAAATCAATTGAAGGCATGCCTTCAAATTTTTCTTCTGAGCTAGGAACCAAATTTATTTGATTAGTATCAGAACTCGTCGCTAATTCACCGCGTTGTTGTTTATCATCTTCAACATTAATTTTTTCTACCGAGGCGAAAGCAGCAGTAATTTCTGTATCATTAACATGGGCTTGTACATTCATGTTAAGTGGCTCACCCATTAAGTCATTAATATCAAGGAAAGGTTCTTGCGGTTCTTCATCAACATCATTTGACTTAATACTAAAAAATGATGTTGAGGTTTTCTTCTTAACCAAATTGGCGTTTTCGTTTGCTTCATCATGATCATTGAATGAATTTTCAAACGATGCGCTACTGGCTTTATTGTCATTTAGTTTATCATCAGGTTTTGTAGATAAATCAGCATCACCCGTACCAAATTGACTTTTAATGGTTTGTGGTAACCTTTTTAAATACATGATTGCTGCAATAGTATAGCGACCAACATCGTCAACAAAAGTAACCCACGAAAAACCTGTTAGTAAAACAAAACCAGCACAAGTAAACATTAAAAATAATAATGTGCTGCCTACAAACGAAAAATAAGGTAAAAATGTTGTGCTTAATACATTGCCTAATATACCGCCAGCAGAGAAATAATAGATATCATCAAAATTCATGCTCGCTAGAGACGTTAAACCTAAATAAAATAAAATAAAACCAATTAACTTTAAACCAATAGTTAAATAATCCAGCTGCATTAATTGGTGATATTTTTGAAATAATAACCAGCCAACAATAGCAACAACAAACGGAAGCGTATAAGCAATATAACCAAACAAATTTAATAATAAATCAGAAATATAGGCGCCTACTGCCCCACCAAGATTTCTAACGGGTGTTTGATACCCTGTTTGAGCCCAACCAGGATCAGCAGGATCAAAACTAAATAAAGCTAACATTAAAAACATGGCCAAAACGCTAAAAAAGAGCAAGCCTGTTTCGAGTATACGCTGAACACCACTTAATTGCTTTTTGGGTGACTCGGTACGCTGAGTGTTATCAAATTCATCACTGGTTTCACCAGTATTTTTCACTAGTTCTGAAGACAATTAAAATTCCATAATAAACGGGGATTAGTGATATAGTGTTAAAATAACAAATTATCGCTTAATTGGTAACATATTACTGGATTTTATTTCATCCATTACCACATAGGTTCTGCTTTCACTTACTGCAGGCAGCCTTAATAATATATCACCTAACAATTGTCGATAAGCTAACATATCTTTCACACGAGTTTTAAGAAGAAAATCAAAGCTCCCTGAAACCAAATGACATTCTTGAATAACATCTAAATTGTGCACAGCAGCAGAGAAATCATCAAAAACATCAGGACTTGTTTTTGTTAATGTAATTTCTACAAAAACTAAAAGAGAAAGTTTTAATTTAGCAGGATTAAGATTAGCTTGATAACCCGTAATATAATTTTCTTTTTCTAAGCGTTTTACACGCTCTAAACAAGGCGTAGGACTTAAACCGACACGTCTTGCTAATTCTACATTTGATAAGCGCCCTTTCTTTTGTAATTCAACAAGAATATTCTTATCAATACGATCTATATTTTTATTTTTTGTAGTATTCATGCGATATATTTAACTAAAATAATACTTAATCTTAGTATTATATATCGACTAAAGCAATATTTCGACAGGTTATTCTACGAAGTTGCTCGTATACTAGTTTTCTCTAAAACAAACAGTCTCACTAAAAAGACTGAATAAAACTACAACATGTAAAACCTAAGAGAGGAAATTATGATTATTGGTGTACCAAAAGAAATTAAAAACCACGAGTACCGCATTGGTTTAACCCCTGCTGGCGTTAAAGAATTATCAGTAAATGGTCATGAAGTTATTGTTGAAAATAATGGTGGTGCGGCCATTGGTTTTGACAATGAGCAATACATTGAAGCAGGTGCTAAAATAATTAGTGAGGCCGCTGAAATATTTGCTACCGCCGATATGATTATTAAAGTTAAAGAGCCGCAACCTGTAGAGTGTAAAATGCTACGTCCAGGTCAAATTTTATTTACTTACTTACATTTAGCACCAGACCCACAACAAACAGAATTGCTCGTTGCTTCAGGTGCAACATGTATTGCTTATGAAACTGTCACATCCTCAACGGGTGGTTTACCGTTACTAGCACCAATGTCTGAAGTTGCTGGTCGTATGTCAATTCAAGCAGGAGCACATGCATTAGAAAAAGCACAAGGTGGCTTAGGTGCATTACTTGGAGGTGTTCCAGGTGTTGCTCCAGCAGAAGTATTGATTGTTGGCGGTGGTGTTGTTGGTACTCAAGCTGCACGTATGGCGATTGGTATGGGTGCAGATGTAACAGTTTTAGATCGTTCTTTACCTCGTTTACGCCAGTTAGATACAGAGTTTGACGGCCGATTAAAAACTGTATATTCAACGGCTGATGCAATGGATCAATTAATTGTAAAAGCTGATTTGGTTATTGGTGCGGTACTTATTCCAGGCGCAACTGCACCAAAACTTGTTACTAAAAAACATATTAAAATGATGAAGAAAGGCGCTGTAATAGTTGATGTAGCCATTGACCAAGGTGGTTGTTTTGAAACATCAAAACCAACAACGCATCAAGATCCCACTTATATAGTAGATGACGTAGTACATTATTGTGTTGCTAATATGCCTGGCGGTGTTGCACGTACATCTACAATAGCACTGACAAATGCTACCCTGCCATTTGCCGTAACTATTGCCAATAAAGGTGCAAAACAAGCATTACTTGACGATGCCCATTTACTTGCTGGTTTAAATGTAGCCAGTGGTAATATAACAAATAAACCTGTCGCTGATGTTTTAGGTTATAACTATGTTGACCCAAGTATTGCCTTAAGCGCATAATCTCTAGCAATACCTAGCAAATAATATGATTTTAAATGTGTTCCTCAGTTAAATCTTGTTATGTAAAAAGCAAATTAAAGAGTACAAAGATAAGTTTGTACTCTTTTTGTTTTTAAAACTGCTTGTTTTTAAAATTTATTAAATTTAATATTCTCACTATATACCCTTGATAGAACCTCTTATCATCCCAATTAATAAAGTTATTATCTCTTTATACTTGGTAACATTACCAAAAAGTATCATTCAAAATTTCTGGAGAACTCGTTTATGAGCGACGTTAGACATTGCCCACTACTTATTTTAGGCTCAGGTCCAGCTGGTTATACAGCAGCAGTATATGCCGCACGTGCTAACCTTAACCCTGTTATTATTACGGGCATGCAACAAGGGGGTCAATTAACCACAACAACTGAAGTGGAAAACTGGCCTGGTGATGCAGACGACCTAACAGGCCCTGTATTAATGGAACGTATGCAAAAACATGCTGAAAAATTTGATACTGAAATTGTATTTGATCATATAGAATCTGTCGACTTCTCTTCAAAGCCATATAAATTAACTGGAAGCAATAATTACACTTGTGATGCATTAATTATTTGTACTGGTGCTTCTGCACAATACATTGGTTTACCTTCAGAAGAAGCTTTCATGGGACGTGGTGTATCAGCTTGTGCAACTTGTGATGGTTTCTTTTATAAGAATCAAAAAGTGGCGGTAGTTGGCGGTGGTAATACGGCTGTTGAAGAAGCGCTTTATTTATCAAATATTGCCAGTGAAGTGCATTTGGTGCACCGCCGCGATACTTTTAGATCTGAAAAAATATTAACCGACCGTTTAGCTGAAAAAGTTAAAAACGGCAATATTATATTACATACCGATCGCACATTAGATGAAGTGTTAGGTGATAATATGGGCGTAACTAGCTTACGTTTAAAAGACACCAAATCAGAAACAACAGAAGTTATTGATATTGCAGGTGTTTTTATTGCTATAGGGCACAAACCAAATACTGATATATTTAAAGATCAACTAGCCATGGAAAATGGTTATTTAACAATTCACAGTGGCAGCCAAGGTAACGCAACGCAAACCAGTGTTGAAGGCATTTTCGCAGCTGGTGATGTTGCAGACCATATTTACAGACAAGCAATTACTTCTGCTGGTGCTGGTTGTATGGCGGCATTAGATGCAGAGCGTTATCTGGATGCACAGTGATAATTGGTAAAAACAACGGCATTTTAATTGCGCAATACGCTGGGTAATTAGTCAGTGATAACAAAGCTCCACCTACAGGTTGAAAATGCTATATCAACTTAACGAGGATAACTTTATATTCCCTCCAGTTAGTTTGGCTCTCACAGAGCCAAATGGCTTACTTGCTGTAGGTGGAGATTTACAATCTAAGCGTTTAATATCTGCCTATAGCCAAGGAATATTCCCTTGGTTTAGCGAGGACGATCCCTTAATGTGGTGGTCACCAGATCCACGCGCAATTATTAACCGTAATGACCTTCGTATTAATAAAACCTTACGTAAAGTGATAAGAAAAGCCCCCTATACCATTACATTGAACACGGCTTTTGAACAAGTGATTAAGCAATGTGCCAATGCGCCTTTTCGTGATGATGGCACGTGGATCTTGCCAAAAATGCAATCAGCCTATATTAATTTACATAAATTAGGTTTTGCCCATTCAATTGAAGTATGGCAAACCATTAATGATGATAAAACTCAACCGAATAAAATATTAGTAGGTGGTTTATATGGTGTTGCTATCAATGGCCTTTTTTCTGGTGAATCCATGTTTTATAGTAAAGCTAACGCCTCTAAACTTGCGTTAATTGCATTGAGTAATTTATTACATTCAATTAAGATCGATTTTATTGACTGTCAGTTACTTAACCCTTTTTTAGCAGACATGGGTGCAGTAGAAGTTTCTCGAAATGATTTTATACTACGTAAACAAATGGTGATTAACAAGCCAATAAAGAAAAATTTTTGGATGTCAAAAGAGTTAAGCTTGGTTATTTATGAGTGAAGAAGGTTATAAAGTAGGTATAACAAAAACATTTCCTTGTAGTTATTTGCCTGGTCAAGAAGAACGGCTTTTAATTGCTGTAGATGAACGTTTACAAAACAATTATAGCTATAGTCTACTGATGACGGAAGGATTTCGTCGTACAGGTGATCAGTCCTATCGACCTCACTGCCCCGCTTGCAACGCTTGCCAATCTATTCGTATCATTGTTGATAAATTTATTCCATCAAAAAGCCAAAAACGCACAATCAAACGTAACGCTCATTGTCAGATATTAACGTCAGATTGTTTAAAAAAAGAATATTACCCATTATACGAACAATATATTAATACTTGTCATCAAGATGGCAGTATGTTTCCTGCTAATTACCAGCAGTTTGAAAGCTTTTTATCAAGTAAACTAACCAAACAGTTATTCATAGAAACATGGATTGAAGTGAATGAAATAAAACGCCTTGTTTGTGTTGCTGTAACAGACGTGTTAATCAATGGTTTATCCGCTGTTTATACATTTTATCATCCAGATTTTAAATCTTATGGATTAGGCGTGTTCTCAATTTTGACTCAAATTGAATTTTGTAAAAAGCACAAACTACCCTATTTATATTTAGGTTACCAAATAGATGAATGTCAGAAAATGAACTATAAAAATCGTTATTTTCCTTATGAAAAATTTAGTGAACAACAATGGGTTTTGGTTGAAAAATAAATATTACTCTTCTTATTTAATAAGAAAGTTCCATCTCAATTGCAAATAACCCCCTACAAAGCTTTACATTAGGGACACAATTAGGCATCATTCGCGCAGCTTTTTTTATCGGCAATATTTTATAACAATTTTATTTAAGATTATTGCTTGTTTGCACAACATATAGAGGTTTAGCGCCCCATGGCGAAAGAAGAAAATATTGAAATGCAAGGTACGGTTTTAGACACGTTACCTAACACTATGTTCCGAGTAGAATTAGAAAATGGTCATGTGGTTACTGCTCATATTTCAGGCAAAATGCGTAAAAATTATATTCGTATTTTAACTGGCGATAAAGTAACTGTTGAACTAACGCCATACGATTTATCTAAAGGTCGCATTATTTTCCGCGCTAGATAGTTTCAGATGCAAAAAACAAGAACCAGTATTGTTCAAAATACTGGTTTTTTGTTCCTGAGATATAAAATAATTTGTAGATAAAACCTTAAATTATATTTTAAAACAATAGCCATAACCTGACTTTTGTCCTTAGGCATGTTTAATATAAAAGGTTATTTAGTATAAACTTGTTTTATTATTCTGGCATCGCCATATGTACCATCCAAATCATTCATCTAAATCATTAGTACCTAACGTGACATAACCCTTTTTATTTAAAAATAAAGTTAACGATAAGAATCTAACAGCTTTTTATTAAATTGTTCAGCATTTATATTTATGCATTTGTTAGTAATTGTTTCTTGTAAATCATTAAGCTGTTTATCAACATTAGCAATGGTTAACGTATTATCATCAAGTTGATACACTTGTTGTAAGCTTTGATAGTAAAATAATAAAATAATCATCGCATTAGTTTCGTCATTCTCAACACCTGCTTTGATTTTTTTTAATTTTCTGTAGATCAAATTTTGTATTTGTTTCAATTGCCATACGTAATAAATTTCTACAAAAAAAGCTGAATTTTTCAAAGAATGTAAAATGGCCGCACACGCAAGTAAAGCTAAAATAACGCCAAGTAAGTTGTATCGAAAATTATTAAGATCTTCTTGCGCAAAAAGTGCGATAAGTAACTGCCCAAACACGAGTGCTAAGATTAGTAAAGTAATGATAAATCCAGCGATAACTGTATTTAAGTGTTTACGGTAACGTGTTTTATTTATGTTTATTAACTGCATTGAAAAGTTGATTCCTAAGAGAATGACAAATAATTTTTATGAGAATATCTGCTGTATTAAAGTATTAAACCAGAATATCGTTTTATAGCGGTTTTCACACCAAACTGCCATGTTTTTTTATTACTCGACAGAGTAAGTTTCTCTTTAGCGCGGGTAATACCTGTATAAAGCAATTCACGAGAGAGCAACTGATGTTCGGCTTGTTTGGGTAATATTATTGCCACATGTTCAAACTCACTACCTTGAGTTTTGTGAATAGTCATTGCATAAACGGCATCAAATTTAGGTAGACGAGACGGTAACAGTATTTTATAAGCAGATTCATTTGTTTGTAATTTTGTGTGGTCACTTGTTTCAAAAAATGCCATTAAGTGACCTTCTGAAGTTTGCCATAATAGCCCTATATCACCATTAAAAAGGCCGAGTCGATAATCATTTTCATTAATCATTATTGGCATACCATGATAGCTTGATTGGTTGCCGCTGACAGGGCTAACAAGAAGGTTTTTTATCCATTGATTTAATGCATCAACCCCTAATTCTCCTTGGCGTGTTGCACATAAAACACGGAACTTAGACAAGAGTATAAAAGCATCTGAAATATCATTACATTCTGCAATACCCTGATAATATTCATTAACCAATGGGGTTAACCAAGTTGACAGTTCACTATCAACTAAGGTTAATTGACTCACGTTTGCAGATAACATTTTGCTGGTTAGTAACCCTTGTTTTGTTGACGACTCTAACAACTGCCAACTTTCACTCGCTTGTCCTTTAATCACATAAGCAGCTAGCTTACCAATGCCCCCTTCACCATCAAAACGACGACTTTGCATTAAAAAGCTTAAATAATCATGATCTGCTTTAACTTTCTGTTCAGCATTTTCAAACGTATTACGTAGTTGATTTTCGATTAACTGACAGACTTGCGTTAAATAATTTAGATTTTTATCGCTATATCCACTGTGAGGCCTTGGTGCAATGTCTGCTAAAACACTGCCAACCGCAACAGAAGGGAGTTGATCTGCATCCCCTAACAGAATGATTCTTGCAGTCGGTTTCAGTGCTCTACAAATCCGCGTCATCATGGGTAAATCAACCATAGACACTTCATCTATTAACAATACATCACAACTGAGTAAATTATCGTGGTTATGTCTAAAATTTGGGCTGTTAGGAATAACACCTAATAAACGATGGATAGTTTTTGCTTGTGTTGGCATCATTGCTAAAATGTCATTGTCTATAAGGTCTTTAAATCCAGCAATAGCCTTAATAATAGATTCAGATAAACGTTGTGCTGCCTTTCCTGTTGGAGCAACTAGCGCTATTTCTAGTGTTTGATTAGTATTTTTACTTTGATGCAACATTAATAGTGCCGCGAGTAATTTGGTTACCGTATAAGTTTTCCCTGTGCCAGGCCCACCAGCAATCACGGTGAAATTTTTATTAATGGCATTAGCAACAGCAAGTTTTTGCCAATCAATATGTTGTTGGTCGGTTTTTTCAAGCACTTCAGTTGGAAATAATTGATTAATTATCGCTTTTATCTCTTTTACTGATGTATCAGTTTTGCTGTTTAACCTTGTTTTAATATCATGCGCGAGTTGACGTTCAAATTGATAATAACGGCGTATATATAGTTTATTATTATCAAATACTACGGGTTGCATATCACTCGATGACAGTGGCAATTCAGTAAATAGAGTGTGTAAAACGTCTATGGTCGGAAAAATGAAGCCTTGATGGGTGCATTGACCTTCGTCGTCAAAACCTACCCCCCAATGTTGTTCAGCAAGCTCTTCAAATGGCATACAAGTGTGCCCTGCCCGTAAACCAACACTTAATGCCATAAAAACATGGTTGATCAAAACTCTTTTCTCTTCAGACAATTCATCTTGACTTAATAATTCAGATTGAGTATTTAACGCGAGAAGCATTTCTTTGGCAAAAAAGTAGTCTATCGCTTCTATGTTGGTGATGTATTGTTGGGCTTGAACAAAGTTAACATATGATTGAATCATTCTGTTTTATCCTTACTTGATTCATCACCTTGTTTTACAGTAGATGTATGATTAGGCTCTGAACCTAGTGCTATACCATTAAATAGGTTATCTAATTGATTAAGCTCATTTAAGGTAATTTGACGATAGTATACACCTGCACCATGATATTGTTTGTTATTTGTCATTCCACGTAAATATAAGTAATACACACCACCAAAATGTTGTTTTGCATCATAGTTAATCACATTACGTTGTAAATATCGGTGTAGCGCTAAACAATAAATAAGATATTGTAAATCATAATAATTTTTTTCTATATTATTGCGAATTGCGTCATGTGTATAGTCAGTATAATCATCGCCTAAATGGCTAGATTTATAGTCACAAACATAAAATTTACCTTGATGCTCAAACACTAAATCAATAAAGCCATGCATCATGCCCTTTAGCGTTCTATATTGTGGTAATCTAACAATATTATTTGATTTAGACGGGTTACCCATATTTCGATGATCGGTTAGCAATTTTGATAAATGGCTAATATTGGCTTTTTCCATCGGAAAATAAAATTCACTTTCGCGTAGCGTACTTTGCATATATATATCTGAAAGACAAAAATTTGCAGTATTATCCTGATCACATTCAACCGCATTTTCATTGCCTATTAAGGGGCTGTTCACTATTTCATCAAACCAATCAACTAAATCCTGTTCATTAAAAAACGAAGCTAAATCTCCGTATTTCACCAAAGGCCATTTAATACATTCTAAAAGGTTACTACCAACATTATTACTGTGCGTAAAATTAAAATGTTCTAATATGTCATGTAATAGATTACCGCTATGTGCACCTTTAACCAGTTGAAAACGTAATGAATTTTTATTGTTACTGCTATTAACTGCAGTAGAACCAATATCAGAAAGTGCGATTGAATCTCTATCGGGCGTAGAAACACCACCATGTCGTAGGTTACGACTTAATGCGGAAAAAGAACTTAACCACCAATCGCGCTCAATTTTACCGACAAATTTACTCACTTTCAGCTCATTAATTGGCGATGAAATGCTTTTTGATATTAAGCTATCAACAGCGGCTAACTCATCAAAAGAAACCTGGGTTAAACCAATTGTATCAGAGGATTGGTCAACTAGCTGTTGCAGGCTTTGTTCTATATTTTGTTCAGTTTCCCATTGCAATGTTTTACCTAACGGAGATAAAGCATAGTGCTCAAAAGCAGTCGTTAAAATATAACATCGCTGTTCAGCACGTGTAATAGCCACGTACAAAAGACGAATACTTTCTGCGTACGCTTCATCAGCCATAGCACTTTTTGCTTGTTGGTCTCCTGCTAAGCTTAAACATAACTCTCCCTGATCGTTATGATATTCAAGGTAATCAATAGCTTTGTTGCCAAATTTGGTGGGATCTTTGTGGCGTGTAGCAAATGGAATGAAAACAATTGGATATTCAAGCCCTTTTGAACCATGTTGAGTAACAATACGAATAAGATCGCCATCGCTTTCTAGTCGTTGCTCTGCTTCTAAATCATTGACTGAACCCTGATTATCCTCATTGCATTGCTGTTCAAACCAATAAAGCAATTCTTGTGGTTGTAAAAATTTTTGACTAGCAGATTGAAGAATTTCAAATAAGTGTAATAGATTAGTTAAGGCACGTGCTTTTTTGTCTTTAATATTTGCTTTGGTAAAATCAAAATGCGTATGCATTAAATTCACAGCCATGGTGATAAAACCTTGCCGTTTCCATTGTTCTCGATAATTAAAAAAATGAAATTTCAGTGCTTGATAAGCTGACTCATTTTTTTGAAGCTCATACAGCGCCACACTATCAATACCAAGTAAGCCACATGCTAACGCATTTAAATAAATACGTTCATCTTCAGGGTTCAAAATACCTTTAAGTAACTGTATTAATTGTTTTGCTTGTTCACTGTAAAACAAATTAGCACGATCAGACAGAAACACACTGGCTAAATTAGCGTTCAATAATGCTGTTTTAATGTCATTTGCTTCACGCCCATCTCGTACTAAAATAGCAATATCTTGTGGTTGTAATGCATGTTCACTATTTAATAAATTAACAATTTCATTAGCGCACCACACAGCCATTAAAGGTCTGTCTGATTGCTTAACTTTGCTTGTATTATCTTCATGAGTAAAATGAATTAATTGTAATGCTCGACTACTAGGATGTAATTGTTCAGTATGTTGTTGAGACTTTTTACCAGCTAATACGGCCTGATAATCAATTCCGTAGCCAAAAACAGATTGATTTTGTTTACCTGACAAAAACAACTGATTATAAGCAGCAACTATTTCAGGGCTTGAACGCCAATTGGTATCCATTAACCAGTGAAAATCACACTCGCTACGCGCATTTAAGTAAGCAAAAATGTCCCCCCCACGAAAACCATAAATGGCTTGTTTTGGATCACCTATTAAATAAAGTGCTGTTGCTGAATTTGTAGCAGTATTTTTAAGGTTATTTTGGTAATAAACACCTTGTAAAATAGCGAATTGATGTGGATCTGTATCTTGAAATTCGTCCACTAAAGCCACAGGATATTGCGCTAATAATGTTTGAGCTAACGTATTGTTATCCCGTTTATTTAAAGAATCAGCAAGGGTATAGATAAGATCATCAAAATCAAGACAATTTAGTTGCGTTTTAGTTTGTTTTACTTGCTTTCTTATTTGGTAAATACCGATTCTAACAAGCTGATATGCTTTTGCTTTATTAATATTCTTGGCTAAGTCTTTAACTTGAATTTTGAGCGCTTTGGTATTTTCAAGTACTTGCCCTAATTGCACTTTAAAAGCTTTGGGATGACGATTTCCGTTCAATAAATAGTCAGGCATTGGCTGTGATATTATGGTGAGTAACTCGTCGGCAGTGTCACATTCACTAATACTGGTTAGCCAAGCTAACAGTTTTGTCAGTTCTTGAACACGTGTTGCCTGTTCATCAGCTTTTTTATGCGCGGTCAAGCCTTCATCGATCAGGCTATTATTGTCAGATATTGCGCGTAATGCTTGCTTTGCTAATTGGGTAACCGAGTTTACTAAGCACTGCACATCAACCAGTTCAATTGCACGTCGATGAGATATTGCTTTTGAAAAACTGGATGTAAAAACGTGAGGTGTAGCCCAAAACTGTGCAATTAATGAGAAATCATCTGGATTTTGCTTAGCAAGTTGCCGATACCAATCTTGTGTTGCCTCTAAATATAACTCATTACTATTATTCGATATATTAGCATTAAAGGGCAAACCGCTAGCAAAAGCATGTTGCGTTAAAGCTCGTTGACAAAAGCCATGAATAGTAAAGATAGCCGCTTCATCTAAAAAAAGTAACGCACGCTTTAGTAAAAACTTAACTTTATCGTCACTCACTCTTTCGCTGATTGCTTGGAAATAAGGCTCTTGTTCGCACAAAGCGTCCCAATTCACTAACGCTTCGCGAATAAAAGCATCAATTCGTCCTTTAAGCTCTTGAGTGGCATCTTTTGTAAATGTCATCAGCAGAATTTCTTCTACTTTTAACTCTCGTTCAAGTAATAAACGTAAGTAAATACGGGTAATGTTATAGGTTTTTCCTGTCCCTGCACTTGCTTCAATTAAGTGTCTACCCGTCAATGGAATAGTGGCAGCGTCTAAATTCATTAATCTAAATTGAGAAGAGTTACTCATTAACGCTCTCCTTTACTACGACTACTCACCTTGACAATATATTGATAAACATTTTGATAAATTGCATATATGTCAGGTAAATATTGGAAAATATCAGGGCATTGTGGCCAAAAATAATGAATATAAGGATCGTCGCCAAAAGCCCTAGTATTTTCATTTCCCAACCAAAATTCTTCAAAGCGCTCTTGAGTCATGTCGATATTTTTCCCTCTTGACTGTTTAAACACTAATGCAGCCAAATCCCCATTGAGTAATAGCGCTTGCTTTTGACCTTCTTCAAATACCTTAATTAAATGTATCAACTCAGCTTGTGCGTTATCAATATTAGCAAGGCTAAATTGCTCTACTTTTTGTGATTTTGCATTGAAGTAAAAACCACAGGTACTTTGTATTTGATTTAATAAAACATTTGCGGTGTTAACTTCATCTGGGACATTTTCAAGGTGAGTATTATCACTAGATTCACGATGTTGCTGTTGCCATATTTGCAAGATCAATTGGTGCAGATATAAGGTAAATAAATCTTTTGGTTTAGGACTAGAGCTACGATAGAAAACTAACAGCCCTCCTTCCTTGGTTATTTTTACTGGCATTTTAGCCATTATTGTTATGCTTCGTTTTGCTGTTTTGTTTACATTGTCGCCTAATAAATCTAACGTTATTTTACAATCAATTAATTGAGGGTTGTCGCAATCATGGTGAATAATGGCTTGGCTAAATTGTTCTGTCTCGTCTAGCCAAGTATCAAAGTGATCTTGTGTTGTAGGAAGATCAGGAAATTTCCCTGAAAGCTTCGCCATTTGTATTACCTGTTCAACGTTAGCACTTTCAATACTTGCATCAACATCATGATGACGCTGTAAACTTGCTGAAAGTAATTGCTGCTTGAGCAGATAACTTTCTAAATAATCGGCACTAAATGGTTCAACATCATCTAGCTCTACTTTAGACGAATCTAAAAATAAATTTAATGTTTGCTGAGCAAAAACTTTGCTGGGATGTTGGAAAAAACGAATAATTTCATTTGCCTCTAACAAGGTTAAAGGCGGCGCTTCAGCATGTATAATTAATGTGGCAAGAGCATTATCTTTAAAAACAGTATCAGGCATATTTTGAGATAACTTGAACCAATTTGCGTCAAAACTTGCTTTCACGGTTGATAAGGCATTATCGGCAAGGTAATTTTCTTCACTAAAAGGCTGCATAGGTATTTGCTGTAATTGTATTTTGTTATTTTCTGGCAAAGCATGATGATTAAATGCCCAACCATACCCTTGCGCTAGGTAGTCCATTAACTCTTTTAGCACTAAAGAGGGTTGTTTTTCACTGTTATTTTTTATGTTTCGCCCTTGATAACTTAAATACAAAGCTTTTCTTGCTGAGATGATAGCTTCTAAAAATAAATATCGGTCATCACCGCGGCGCGATCTGTCTCCTAATACGGCAGTATTTTGCGCCATTAGATCAAACCCTAGTGGTTGGCGTTGGCGAGGAAATTCACCATCATTTAAACCTAATACCGCAATAATTTTAAATGGAATACTACGCATAGGCAGCATAGAACAAAAGGTAACTTGGCCAATCATAAACTGTCGACTAGCATCCCCCTGACTAAAATGGTTATTTAGAAAATCAACAACGATAGCTAAATCAATTTTTTCATCAAAATGTGCATGAGTACAATATTCAACTAAAGAACTAATGGCTTGTTCAATAATAGCAAGGCTATTTTCAATTTGACTGTTTATTTGTTGATGATTAACATCAGTAGAAAAAACACGGCTTGTGGCAAACAATAAATCTAACTGCTTTAATAAAAACTGCTGCCAAGCCACAACAGTTCTTGGCGTAGCTAATTGTTGGGAAAAATGCTGCAATTGCTCTACAAATAGCATCAATTGGCCCAATAAAACAGCATCATCACCTTCTACAGTTGGCAATAATAATTGTTCTTGATAAATATTTTCATGGTCAGAAAACGCAAAACCGCGCAGTAACCTGGATAAGCCTTGCTGCCAAGTAAAGCTGTTATTAGCCTGTTTACCAAGTAGTTGTGCTTTGTGAGATAGATCTAAGCCCCAATGAACAGTAGCTTGCTCTAACCAAAGTGTAATTTTTTCGCAGTCTTCATCATTAATTGAAAATTTATTGGCAACCGCTGGTAAACGTAAAAAACTGAGTAATTGCGAGACTTGAAATCGAGAATCAGGCAAGGTTAGTAATTCACTAAAAGCAGCAATAAGCGGGTCACTGTCTTTGGCGCTTCTATCTGCAATTGAACAGGGTAATGGCGGTACTTCGTCATTTAACTCTTGCCAACCGCGTGTAAAAACTGCATTGACGTAAGGGGCATATTGCTCGATTTGCGGACACATAACCAAAACATCTTTTGGGGTTAACCTACCCTTTCTATTTTCATCATTGCTAGCAGAATCATTAAATTGATGAAGCAGGTAATCATGTAATGCTTGAACTTCACGTAAGGCACTATGACAACTAACAATAGTAACAGAGTCATCTATTTGTTTAATGGGTGTTTGCGTTGCATCATTAAGCGTTAAAATATCATTTTGAAGATGATGTAAAATATGTTGTATTGGTTTTTGTTCTGAATCGTCGCTTTGTGAACTTGTTTCAACGCTAGCTTCAACAAAGAGTTCAACATCAACGGTGCTGTAATCTTGTAATAAAGCTAAAAACTCTCGCCCTTGTTGCCCTAAATTAGCTAACAATGGATTACCAATAAAGATATGAGTATCGTCTACACCATGAGACCAATGAGATAATTTATCGAACGCTTGTTTTTCACTAATAATATCACCCCAATACGAAAAGCAGGGATTAAGATGAAAAAAGTTTACCTCTATATAGTCACTTAAGGCGTTAATAAACGTAAGCCACAGTGGTGCCATACTATTAATACCAAAAAAACTTAGGCGTTTAGGTAGAATCATAGGGTCTGCAAGCAATTTGGACTCAATGTTTGAAATGGCATCATTTAACAATTCAACAGGATTATAAGGTAACTGTTCAATTAATAACCGCCACAGTTTAGCTTGCCATTTATTGTCAGAAGAAAGTGCTGTTAACTTGTCATCTTTTTGCCATGCGTCTAACCACTGCGGACGAAAAATTAAATACTGCTCGTATAGGTCCGCCATTTGTTGTGCTAACTGATAACGTTTTAAGTTCTCATGACTTGAAAAAATTTGATCTGTTTCACTCTGTTGCCAATACTGTGTCGCTGGAGAAAAATCAGTGTCTTCGATAATCTTTTTTGTCGCTAACAAAGCATAAATACGCCATGTTAATACTTCTCTTGAATAAGGAGACTGTTCAGGTACGTTATCATCGCTAGCTAGTGTTCTTATTAGCCTCCACAAATACTGGGCGGGTAACGCGTAACGCATATTCATACTAATACCGCGTTCTTTTGCTATAGCCAGGTTAAGCCAATGCTGCATACCCGCATTTTGTACTACAATAACTTCCTGATTGAATACGCCTAATGGTGATACTTCGGAAATTTTGTTAAGCAGCAGTAACAAATTTTCCATTTTATTTGCGGGATACAGGTTAATCAATTTAATGCCTACGGGTTAAATCGTGATAAACAAATTTAACCACAGGCAAGAATTTAACACCATGTATTTAGATGAATATATTAATAAAAAATGAAATTAATATACTATTGTAATGCTAAACGCTGTTTTTATTATTTTCATGCTTAATTTGCTTATAACGAAAAAATATGCATAAAATAACGACAACATACCATTTGAAACTACCTTTACGAATAAAAGTAGTTTTCTTAATTAATGGTGATGACCGCCAACACCGTGGGCATGGCCATGTTCGACTTCTTCATCTGTTGCTGCACGTACATCAACTACTTCAATGTCAAAAGTAATGACTTTACCCGCTAATGGTGGATTAATATCAACAGTTATCATAAATTTACCTGCCTTTATTACAGTGACTTGACGTTGCCCCTGCTCTGTATGAACTACAGCAACCATGCCAGCCTTCCATTTAGCATTTTTACTTGGTAAACCTTGTAAATGTTTTACTGGTACTCGTTGAATTAAATCTTCTTGGCGTTCACCATAAGCTTCTTCTGGTTGTAGGGTGACACTAAATTTATCACCTGCTTCTTTGTCACATAAGGCTTTTTCTAAACCAACCAAAGTGTTATTTGCACCATGTAAATAGGCAAGCGGCTCACTACCTTGAGAAGATTCAATCTCTTCTCCTGCTTCATCTTTTAAAACATAATGGAACTGAACAACGGTTTTATCGGTAATTTTCATGTAATTCTCTTTACTGTTTATAAATTGATCGGTGGTTAAAAGCACTTTGGCTTTAATAAACGAAATGAAGCGCATCTTAGCATTAAATTTTAATGAGCAAGAATTAAAATTTGCATTATTTAATTTTTGTTTACTTTGTACTTTTATGTCCACAAGAGCAAAATAACCACACTCAAAATAATTAACAACATGCCAATATACTCAATTAAGGTGATTTTTTCTTTAAACAAACGATAGGTCAGCGCCAAAGTAATAAAAAACTCCACTTGCCCAAGTGCTTTGACATAAGCTGCAGTTTGAAAACTAGTTGCAGTAAACCACCCTATTGAACCGAGTACACTGGTGACACCAACAAACAAACATAAACGCCAATTGATTAGCATTAAAGCTAGCTGTTTTTTATCCTGAAAATAAACATAGAATAGCGATATTATTGTTTGAACTGTAACCATAAATACCAATGTTATCGCGGCGCTTACCAATAAGTCTATATTAAGTGCTAAACTTGATTCTCGAATAAGTAAAGTAGTGATAGCTAATCCTAACCCTGCACCTAAACCAAATAACAAACCTGATACTGCATCAGAGCCAGCAAACATTTCTCGTGTATTAAACTTTACCTTTGAGACAAAAAACACACCTATTACACCGACAATAACACTAAACCAGCCCATAACACTTAATGGTGCTGCAAATAGTAACGCGCCAACAATTGCCACTTGAATCGCTTCTGTTTTTGCCAAACTCGTGGCAACAGCAAAATTTTTATACCTAAATGCCGCAACTAAACAAGCCGTACCAATAATTTGAGTAACACAAGCAATTAATGCGTAATATAAAAAATGATTATTGAGAACAGGTACCGCTACCTCCCTAAATTCTAACATCCACCATAAATAACCCCATGCAAATGGTAGGGCATAAACATAGCGCACTGCGGTGGTTGCCATTGAGTTAAGTTTACCTGAAAGTTGTTTTTGCCCTGCTGTTCTTATCGCTTGCATAGTCGCTGCAAGCAAGGTGAAATAAATCCAAGTGTATTCTGAAATTAATGACACTAATATATTATCCTATTTTAATTCTTATCAATGATAAATTAAGCAAAAGTTAGCACTACAATGCGAATTTATGATCTAACGTGCTAATACCAAGACCACTTTGTTTTTCTACTTTAACCTGTACATCAATTCGTTCTTTTAACGCTTCAACATGACTAATAATACCAATCATTTTACCGCTAGCGTTGAGATTATCTAGTGCAACAAGGGCAACTTCTAGTGTGTCGTTATCTAACGTACCAAAACCTTCATCTAAAAAGAGTGAGTCAATACTGGTTTTATTACTAACCAAATCAGAAAGCGCTAATGCTAAGGCTAAACTAACTAAAAAGCTTTCCCCACCCGATAGAGTTTTTGTATCGCGAATGCTATCGCCTTGCCAGGTATCTAATACTTCCAAACTTAAATTATCACGTTGTTGACATTGCAACTGGTAGCGACCATCAAGTTTATTGAGTTGTTCATTAGCTAAATAAACAAGGTGATTGAGTGTTAAACCTTGGGCAAATTTTCTAAATTTAGCCCCGTCGGCTGAACCAATTAGCATATTTAAATACGACAGTTCATCTAACCTTGCCTGCTCAGTTTTTATTTGTGCTAATAAAGTTTGTTGGTTCACCCTACTTTGTTGATCATGAGAAATGGCCTGTTGAATTTGCCCTAATGATATTTGTTGATTTTTTATTTGATCGTTATAGTTTTTAAGTGCTAATTCAATATCATCCAATGACAGTATTTTTAATTGTTCAAGATCACCCTGGGTCTTTTTAATAATAGAATTGAGTAGTTCATCTGCCTTTGTTATGGCTTGTTCTTGTTCAATTAAATGTTGCTTTGCACTTTTTTCTTGTCCCAAAAGTTGCTGTAAGTTGGCTTCTATACTGTGTTGGTCACTTTGTAATTGTATTAACCCTGCTTTAAGCTGTCCGGCTTCGTCATTTAATAAATTCCTTATAAAATCAGACGATTGCTCATTCATTTCAACAAAACCTAATTGCAAAAAAAAAGTAACGCGTAACTTATTTTTATCTGCTAATTGCATTTTAAGGGTTGTTATTTGGTTTGCTAAACTAATTAACTGTTTTGTTACTTGGGCCACTTGTTCTGATAATACAATGTCTGTTTGTTCTATTGTATTTAAACGAGTAAAAAGGTTTTGTTGCGCTACTAATTTTTGTTCTAGAAGACTAACTTGCTGAGCAATATGTTGTAACCAATGATCGGAATTAAGTAAGGCCAATTCATTATTAAAATCTATGGATAACTGAGGAATTTTATTCAGCTGCATTGTTTTAACACTGGTAAGTAGATCTTTTTGCAAGGCACTTTGTTCTAAAGTTAATTGTGTCATTAAGTTTGTTTGGTCTGTACTGTCTTGGATACTGTGATTCAGGTTAGTTTCTATTAAACTTCTTTGATACTGTGCTTGCTCTAAAATTTGTTTTGTTTTTTGTACGTCTTGCTCTGCTTGTTGCCTTTGTTGAAGTAATTGCGAGAACGTTTGTTGAAATTCAGTTAATTGTATTATTTGACTATTAACAACAGTATGCGCTTTTTGAATTTCAGCTACGTCTGTTATGTCAATTTGAGTAAAGTAATTAGCTTGAGTTTGGGCTTGCTCTAAACTGGAAAAAGCGAGAGTTAATTCCTGTTTCTCAATATTTATTCTGTTTATTCTATCAGAGATTGCATTAAGTTCAGCGTCTAGTTGATTCTCTTGTTGGGCCAATGCTTTCCCCTGATCTTCCAACTGGTTTAAATCATTGTTCAGAGCATGTAATCTATTTTGATGTTCATCAAGGTTTATTGTTTGGTATTGTGAAAGGGCGGGATGTTCAAGACTGCCACACAGAGGGCAAGGTTGATCTGCTTGTAATTTAGCTCGGTGATCACTTAAAGCCATTATTGTTTGTTGTTGAGCAATCAGTGTTTCAACATCAAGCTTTTGTTGCTTAGCATTTGAAAACTTATTGCGTAAATCAGTAAGTTGTAATTTAATTCCGTCTTGTGTTGGCGATATACTTTCTTTTTTATTTGTGAGTTGAGTTTGCTCTTGTTGTAGTGCTTTATAGCGATTTGCAAGTTGTAGTGCCTGTACAAATAGAGTTTGCTTTTGTTGGCATAGATTAACTTTCACGTTTAAGCTTTCAGGTGAAAGCGTTTGTTGTGTCATTCCAACAGAGTCTAACAATGCCGTGTGTTTATTTACCCATTCTTGTTGGCTTATGTTTAACACTTTCTCTTGTTTTTGTTGCTCAGTTAGTCGCTCAGTATTTTCACTTAACGCAATAGCATGATTTTTTTGTTCATCTAATAACTGCTGTGTCTTATTTTTTATTAAATCGAGCTGTTGGGTCTTTTGAACAAGCGTGATGTTAATTTTTGCTAATTGATCTACCTGGTTATGCCACAAAGGCAGTTTTTCTTTAACATTAGTTAGCGGCTCATGCTCTGTAATATATTGTTGTAGCTCATCTACTTCTTTTGATAATTGTTTGTGTTCACTTTGTATTGTTTTTTGTTTTTCTTTTAATAACTCAGATTCTTTTGTTTGTTCAACTTCATTTGCTAATACTTGACTTAATTGTGTCGACATAGCTGAAATATCATGCTCTATGGGCAGTATTGTATTTATTAATTGGATTTCAATTTTTTTATGCTGAGCTTGTTGTTCTTCTTGAACCTTTAATTTTTCTTTAATCACTTGGTTACCAGCCGTGACTTTTTCTTCTGCTTGCTTACGCTGTGCTAGCAACCCACATAATTGTGCTTCTTGTTTTTTATATGCCTGACTAAGTATAACAGTGTCTTTTAACGCTAAATAAGAGGACTGTTCTAACATAGCTACTTGATTTAAGTGGGTAATATCAGCTTCTTGAGATCGTAAATCATTTAATTCTTGCTCAGTCAGTAAAGTTACGCCTTCAGATTTGGCTTGTATTAACTGTAAAGATTTTTCAGCTTGCTTATGGTTTTCAAAAACTTGTTTTGATATTTCACCATAAATTTGTGTTCCTGTTAACTGTTCTAATAATTGTGCTCTGTCATTAGCTGCTGCATTTAAAAAAGCAGCAAATTCACCTTGCGACAACATCATTGATTTAGTAAAACGTGAAAAATCTAATCCTGTAATTTCAGCTATTTTCGTGCGAACCGTTTTCAGTTTTTCAGCTATAATGGTGCCATCAAGTAATGCTAGCTCTGCTGTTGGTTCTAATAAGTTACCATCAACTTTATTACGTGCACGCTTTTGACTCCAAAATGCGCGATAGCCTTGCCCTTTTACCTCAAATTCAACCTCTGCCATACAATGCGTAGTAAAATGAGTCATTAACTGATTTTGTTTTTTAGACACTGTTAAACGCGGGGTTTGATGGTACAAAGCTAAACAAATGGCATCAAGAATAGTTGTTTTACCCGCGCCTGTTGCGCCTGTTATAGCAAAAAGCCCGTTAGAGTCAAAAGGTGGTTGAGTAAAATCTAATTGCCACGCATTTTTTAAAGCATTGATATTTTCAAAGCGTAACCGTAGTATTTTCATAATTCGTCCTTGCTTAATACTTGCGCAACGGTTTGATTAAATAACGTTTGCAACTGAGTTTTACGTTTTAAACCTTCATCGTGTAACGGGTCGTCCAGATCATTAGTATTTAATGCTTCTTCTTGTTGTAGCCTAGAGTCAAAAACCTCGACTAAAGTTAATTCATTCAAATTACTATGATCTTGTTGTTGATCAAGCAGTAACCGCTGTCTTACTTGCTTTTGTCTTCTAACCAATAAAACTTCAACAGGAAAGTCTTTTACTAATGCAGTAATTTTAGATTGTAAGTCATTGAGTGAACCTGAATTGGCTAACTCAATATCAAGCCAAAGCTTAACTGCTTTGTCTGTTTTGTTTTCTTCAGTTAATAACACAGGAATAAGTGTTTCAATATCTTGATGTAAATTATCTAACGTAGTTTTTAACATCGCTAATGGTTGGAAGCATGGCACAATAAGATCAGTAATTTTAGATAGTTTTTCCTTGTCAAAATCAACTAACAGCACACGTTTTTGTTGTTTAGCTTCATCAAAACTTAACGCTATTGGTGAACCAGAATATCGTATGTGTTCGGTTTTACCTACTTTTTGTGCGCGATGAATATGCCCTAAAGCAATGTAATCAGCATCAGGAAAAGCATTACTTGGAAATGCTTCTAAAGTACCAATATAAATATCACGCACCGAATCAGATGACGTAACACCTAAAGCAGTTAAATGCCCAGTAGCAATAATTGGTAATTGACAACCACTGGTTTTTACAAGTTGCTTTGCCTGCTCAAACAAACACTGATAATGCTGAACAATTGCTTGTTGAAGTTGTTTAGATTTATCCATTGCAGATTGTCCTGCTTGGCTTTTCATAACATCTCGCGGGCGAATAAATGGAATAGCACAAATAACCGCTTGCGGCACACCTTCAGCGTTTTTTAAGGTAAACACTTGCTCGGCTAAATTACTATCAATTGTGATATCGGTAACATTTGCCACCACGTTGGTTGATAAAGCGCTGAGTAATTCTTTAGATTCTGCTAACATGCTGACAGAGTCATGATTCCCTGCGAGTATTACTAATTGGCAATCAAATGCTTGTAATTCACTAATAAAATTGAAATACATTTGCCTTGCATAGCTTGGTGGCGTAGCGGTATCAAAAATGTCACCTGCAACAATAATGGCGTTAATACCATGGTTTTTTACTTGCACTAATAACCAATTCAAAAACTGTTGATGTTCATTAGCTCGGCTTTTACCATAAAAATATTGACCTAAATGCCAATCTGAAGTGTGTATAATACGCATAAAAGAAAAGATTGATGCAGAAAATAATAAGTTGATAATTCTACCTGAATAGGATAATTAAACCATTAAAGATATGTAAAAATACAATATATTGAGAGAAAATGACCCCAGCAACTAAACTATTAAAACAAAAAAAAATTCCTTTTGAACTTCTGCAATATCAACACGATGCCAATGCTAGTTCTTTTGGCCTTGAAGCAGTAGAAAAATTATCACTTGCAGCTGAACAGGTGTTTAAAACGCTAGTAGTGTGTTGTGACACCGACAAACTCGCCGTTGCTATAGTACCTGTTAATACTATGCTGAACTTAAAATCCATGGCGAAAGCGTTGAAAGTAAAAAAAATAAAAATGGCTGACGCTAAACGTGTTGAAGCCAGTACGGGTTATGTTTTGGGAGGCGTTAGCCCTTTGGGCCAAAAAAAACGTTTACCTACGGTGATTGATAGCAGCGCTGAATTATTAACGAATCTTTATGTCAGTGGTGGAAAACGCGGTTTAGAAATAAAACTAACACCGCAACACTTAAGTCAATTATGCTCAGCTACTTTTGCACCCATTACTGATGACAGTTCAAGTTAATTATTTATAGGTTAATGAATAATCAATCAATTGTTTGTCTGGCACAGGTTTGCTGAAATAATATCCTTGCAGAAAGTCACATTTTAGATCACTTAACAACCTAACTTGCTCTTTGGTTTCGACCCCTTCAGCTACTACGGTTAACCCTAAACTATGTGCCATTGAAATAGTTGCCTTGACCAAACTAAGGTCTGCCTTATTTTCTGTAATACCCTTTATAAAACTTCTGTCTATTTTTAATACATCAAAATCGTATTGACGCAAATAACTTAATGATGAATATCCCGTTCCAAAATCATCCATAGATAATTTAACACCTAGTTTATGTAATTTAAGTAAGGCATCATCAATATATGATTGTCCAACCATTAATACGCCTTCTGTTATTTCTAGCTCAAGGCAATTGGCTGTAATATTTGCTTCATCAAGCGAGTTTTTAACAAAACCAAGTAATTCAGTTTCTCTAAATTGTCTAGGGGATAGATTAACAGCCATAATATACTTGGCCTGTTGAGAATTTTGCCATTCACATAAAAAGTTTAGCGCCTGTTTCACAACAAAATGTCCAATGGGAACAATTAACCCCGTATGCTCAGCTATGGGAATAAATTCATCAGGTGTAATATCTCCTAAAGCGGGATTTCTCCAACGGAGTAAAGCTTCTGCACCAATAATACAATTATTACGCAAATCAATTTGCGGTTGATAATATACTTCAAACTCATTTCGCTCAATTGCTCCATGCATTTGCTCTTCAATGGCTAACCGTCTTATCATGGTAATATTCATTTCTTGTGTAAAAAATGAATAGGTATTACGCCCTAACGCTTTTGCTTGGTACATAGCTAAATCAGCATTACGCAGTAAATCTGTACTATTGGTTCCATTGTCTGGATAAATAGCAATACCAATACTTAATGTCAGAATAAGCTCTCTGCCATCTATTTTGAAGGGGTCCCTAAAAGCATTAAGTAAATTTTTTGTAATAGTTAAGGCATTTCCTCCGTCAGTTAACCCCCGTAATATAACAATAAACTCATCTCCGCCAAGCCTACCCACGGTATCTTCTTTACGTACAACTTGATTTAATCGATGAGCAGATTCTTTAAGTATGTTGTCTCCTACCTCATGCCCTAACGAGTCATTTACTTTTTTAAAGTCATCTAGGTCTAAAAAGAGAACCGCTGTTTTTTCTTTTTTACGCTGTGCTTCATTAAGCAGTTGAGATAAGCGGTCAAGGGCCAGAAAACGATTAGGTAATGAAGTTAATGTGTCGTAATAAGCATGATGACGAATAATTTTTGCCGCTTTATGCTGTTCAGTAATATCACGAATGATCATCACAAGTTGTTTGTATTTAGATAAATAGCTTATTCTCGCTTCAAAAAAAGAAGCGCCATTGGGTAAGTTTAATTCATATTCGAAACTTGTCATGGTACGTTCACCCATGGCTTTATTAATATTTTCTATAAATTTACTCGCAATATCAGTAGGCAAAAATTTGGCTATAGATTGGCCAATAAATTTCTTGGGTGATAGAGAAAGTTTTTTTTCATTACTAGCATGATAATGATTGATAACCCCCTCTTCATTCATTAAAAAAAACAAATCAGGAATGGATTCAAATGCGGCCGCCAACATATGCTCATTAAGCGCTAGTTTTGCTTGAGTTTTTTTTATCTCTGCTAAGTCAACATCTATACAATAAAACTGTTTATCATTATACGTATTAGTAAATAAAACGTGGTTTGAAAATACGCATACATCATAACCATTTTTATGGCGCAAGGTGAGTTCTGCTGCAGGAATTTCAATATCATTTTCAAGCCAATTTTTTATGTCAGCTATTACAACATCTTGCATAGCTTTTGGAATAATTAACGATTCTAACGTTTGGCCTAACGCCTCTGTGGTTTTGTAACCATAAAGTAATTCACTTCCCATATTCCAGTAGATCACACGTCTATTTTCATCATACCCCTGCACAGCAACAGAACTTACTTCATTAAATAATTGATGAAGTGAGTCATTGATCATAAGAGCATGGGTTAACTGATTCTTTTTATTATTTGAATCCATGTTCAAAAGCCCACCAAAATAACAACTACACGTTAATTTTAGACCTTAAACATGGATTCTGCTTATAATTTATTAAAAAGGGGCTATTTTTCGTTAGTTATTAGCGAAAAATATATTTTATGTTCTTTAAAAAGTATTTAAACCTAAAAACTACAAAGACCTTATTACTAGCTATTATTTGTAGTAGCTCAGACCTGATCTGACAGTTACCCGATTTTTAGGGTGCCTTGTCAGCTTAGATTTGAGCTAAATTCTTTTCGGCCCAAATCGATTTCCCATCAAGTAATGTTTCTAGTG